>CANQIG010000123.1 GCA_947623765.1 uncultured Clostridia bacterium
ACGACGCTCTCGATCTACAACCCCGTCGGCTCCGTCCCGAAGACCGGCTCCATGGGCATCCCCTCCCCGCTCTACGACGTCGACCTCATCCTGCCGGACGGCACGCCCGCGCCCGTCGGCGAGACCGGCGAGATCGTCATCCGCACCGACAAAAAAGTCCCGTGCGGCCTCTTCATGGGCTATTTCCGCAACCCGGAGAAGTCCAAGGAGGCGTGGGACAACGGCGTCTACCACACCGGCGACACCGCGTGGCGCGATGAGGACGGCTACTTCTGGTACGTCGGCCGCACCGACGACGTGATCAAATCCTCCGGCTACCGCATCGGGCCGTTCGAGATCGAATCCGTCATCATGGAGCTGCCCTATGTCCTCGAGTGCGCCGTCACCGCCGCGCCCGACCCGATCCGCGGGCAGGTCGTCAAGGCGACCGTCGTCCTCACGAAGGGCACCGAGGGCACCGACGCGCTCAAGAAGGAGATCCAGAACTACGTCAAGACGAACACCGCGCCGTACAAGTACCCGCGCATCGTCGAGTTCCGCGACGAGCTCCCGAAGACCATCTCCGGCAAGATCCGCCGCGTCGAACTCAAGGGCTAACCAACCTTTTCTGGAAGAAAAGGTTGGACCAAAAGACTTTTGCGTCGCGTCGTCGTTCGCTTCGCGAACTTCGCCGGGGGAGACGGGAAACGCAGCCCCGCGTTTTTCGGCGCAGTGGAACTGATTTGCTTGCCTCTGCTCGCCGGGAGCTGGCAAAGGGCGAACGAACCGGGCTCTGCCTGCGCGCCAAAGGTGCTGTGCAAAACGTGGGCTTTCTCCGGCTCGCCGCAAGCCTCCGGGTAGCAACGGCAAAAGTTTCGCCCGCCTTTTTAAAGGCGGCGGGGGTCGAGGGGGCGGAGCCCCTCGGCGCGGCTCGCAAGCCGCGAAACCTTTATACTCCGAAAGCGCAGGAGGGTCGCCGTAATCGTCCCCGCAGGGGACGATTACGCGGAAGGGAACCCTCGCCGGGGGTTCCCTTTCGGGCGTCAACGACGCCCGACGAAAGCCCACCTCCTACACTGCACCACGCACGAACACGAAACCCGCAGCCTCTCGCGCCGCAGGCGAAGCCCCCGATGGAGCGGCACACTTCAAAACTCCACCCCGCCCCCGGTCGAGACACGTCGAAGTCTTTCGCGAGCCTTTCTTCAGAAAGGCTCGACCTTAGGAGGACACTATGATCTTTGAACCGAAAACCGTAATGCTGCGGGACGGCCGGGAGGCGGTCCTGCAAACGCCGGAGGTCTCCGACGCCGAGGGGATGCTGCGCTTCATCCGCACGGCGTGCGGCGAGACGGATTTTCTCGCGCGCACCGCCGCGGAGTGGGACGGCGTTTCGGTCGAACAGGAGACGAAGTGGGTGGAGAACATCCGCTCCGCGGCGAATCACCTCGCGATCGCGTGCTTCGTCGACGGCGAGATCGCCGGGAACGCCGAGATCTCGTTCTTTCCGGGCGTGAAGACGCGCCACCGGGCGAGCCTTGCGATCGCGCTCCTGCGGGAATACTGGGGGCTCGGCATCGGTACGGCGCTCTTTACGGAGCTGCTCGCCGCGGCGCAGGCCAGCGGCACCCAGATCGTGGAGCTCGAATATATTTCCGGCAACGACCGCGCAAAGCGCCTCTACGAGAAATTCGGCTTCCGGGACGTCTCCGTCCGGCCGGACGCGTACCGCCTCCCCGACGGGACGTACCGGGACGAGATCTATATGCAAAAACGGCTCTGAGAATGTCGAGATCCCGGCGCGGCCAAAACGGCCGCGCCGGGATCTGCTTTCTATCTATTATATAACGATAATTGCGCGTTCCTCGCGCCTCCGCCTTTGTCAGCACCCGAAGAGCGCGGCGGCCTTTTCCATCCGCTCCGCGATCGGCACGCCGAACGGGCAGCGCGGCTCGCATTCCCGGCAGCCGATGCAGTCCGAGGCGTGGCCGTCGAGCAGCTGATAGTGGGACCGTACCGTCGCCGGGACCTCCGGCTGCATCGAGGCGAGGTCGTAATACTTGTTGATCATGGCGATGTCCAGCCCGGCGGCGCAGGGGCGGCAGTGCCCGCAGTACGTACATTCTCCCCGGCTGGCGTGGGCGGGCGCGTTCGCGAGGACGGACGCGTAGTCCTTCTCCTCCTCCGGCGCGGTCTCATAGCGCAAGGCCTCGTCGACCTGCGCTTTCGTGTCGTACCCGCAGAGGATCGATGACACGCCGGGCCGCGTGAGGCAGTAGTGGATGCACTGCAGCGGCGTGAGCGCGACGCCGAACGGCGAGCGCTTTTCATCGAACAGCCGGCCCCCGGCGAAGCCCTTCATCACGGTGATCCCGACGTTGTTTTCCTCGCAGACGCGGTACAGCGCCGCGCGCTCGGGGTCGATGCCGGAGAGCCCCTCGTCGTAGCGGTACCCCTCGGTGAGCAGGTCGTCCAGCTTTTCGCCCGAAGGGAGCATATCGAACGCGGGATTGACGCTGAACAGGATCATCTCGACGATCCCCGACTCCACGACCGCCTTCGCGACCTTCGGGTTGTGGGAGCTCGCGCCGATGTGCCGGATCACGCCCTTCGCCTTCATTTCGAGCACGTAGTCGAGGAACGCGGAGTGCTGCAGGCTCTCCCAGTCCTCCTCGGTATCCACATAGTGGATCATGCCGATGTCGATGTAATCCGTCTGCAGCCGCCGGAGCAGGTCCTCAAACGCGGGCTTCACGAATTTCATGTCCCGCGTGCGCACATACTGTCCGTCCTGCCAGGTGGAGCCGAAATGCCCCTGCACGATCCAATGCTCCCGGTTCCCGCGCATCGCCTTGCCGAGGATGTCCCGGGACTTCGGGTCGGGCATCCAGCAGTCGATGATGTTGATCCCCTGCTCGCCCGCGTAGCGCATCAGCGCCACGGACTCGTCCTCCGGGTGGCGTTCCAGCCATTCCCCGCCGAACCCGATCTCGCTCACGAGCAGCCCTGTTTTTCCGAGCAGTCTTCTGTTCATGTTCTTCCCTCCGTGTGTTTTTGTTTCTCTGCAGCCTTTTTCGCAAAGCGGCGGGACCCCGCAGGGCCCCGCCGCAGCATGGCGCCCATGGGGGGAATCGAACCTCTGGCCTACCGCTTAGGAGTTTTCCCCAGATGAAAAAGCCCTTTACCTTCCGTTCCCGGCAGATGCCCGATTTTCCTAGCTTTTTTAAAATTTTATACGGATTCTATCCTTTTCTGTACCGTCCCGTTTTAACCTGTTTTCGTGTGTTGGTTTTGCAAGTAACTTGCAAAGAGTAAAAAAAGGGGGAACACTGATTCAAATCCGATGGCGCATATTCCCTTATGAGAACCGCTAGTATTGAGAAATCATAGAGTGTGTTTCTGTTCATGAACAACTTTCGTGTTCGCGCAATGAGCGAACGGAATCTCCATGTGCAGCCAAAATCAAATATCAAATTCCGAGGGAATGAGTTCGATAACAGTTAACGGGCTCATTCCCTTTCTTTTTGCAGAAAACCTTCAATGTTGATAATCCAGACAAGGTTCGCACACACCTAGTATAGCATGGATTTTCGTTTTCTGCAAGTGCGTCCTTGCAAGCTTACCTTTTCCTGATAAAGCACCTCGCGCAAAGCGCCTATCTTTATGTACATATTAGGTCGTCAGTTGTTTCGCAGAAAAATAATTTTGAACCTTTTGTGAACGCGGTTGAATTTTCGCCTCAAAATTCGGAATAAGTGAGAAGCTTTCTCCTTTGATTCATCTTCTCGCTGAACCACGAAAACTGAATATCATTCTTCTAGTACGTTACTTGTATGGAGAGCCTCACCTCAGGTACGCCATGATTCCCGAGCGGGAGGAGCGATAATTCCTTGTAGGCATAAACTAGGCTGCTCCTAGTACGGCGACAACCCATACAAGGGATAATGATACTTCTCTACGGAGCTGGCGGAGAACCCGGCAGGGGTGAGATTCCCATGAACCTGTCTCGCAAACAGGTGCTGGAAGATTTCCCATAAGGACCTGAACTGTGCAGGGGGGTCGAGGACAAATACTGCATTTATTCTCCCGTATCAGGGATAAAGGTTTTATCTACGGGAGGAAGTACATAGCTGTATATCCACAGTTATGAATCTTCTTTGGAAAGGAGGACAGCCTATGCAAAACTGTAAAACGGTGGCCATTTGCAATCAGAAAGGGGGTGTCGGAAAAACGACGACCACGCTGAATCTCGGTGTGGGACTAGCCATGCAGGGACAAAGAGTGCTGCTGGTGGATGCAGACCCGCAGGGGTGCGGGTGTCCAGTGGACACCTTTGCGTCGCAGACGCAAAAGCACCGACCGAGGCGGCAGCCGAGAAATCTCACGACCTGCCTCGGTTGGCAGAACACGGATGCGATTCCCATTACGCTCGCGGACAAGCTCTCGGAGGCAATCCGAGACGAGTTCCGCGACCCAATGGAAGGAATCCTCACGCACAAGGAACAGGTCGATCTGCTCCCGGCCAATTTGGAGCTTGCATCCACGGAGATGTCCCTTGTGTCGGCCATGAGCAGAGAGACCGCCATGCGGTCATACCTCGAACAGGTCAAAAGTCGGTACCTCTCGGAAAAATACGCGCTGGAGGATAAAATCCTCAAGACGTATCCGATGGAGATCGCCGGAGCGGAGGAAACCGTCCACGGACTTATGGCGGACAGGGAGACAGCGGCGAGACACCCAGGGATGGTCGACGGGAAGTTTGTCGGCATGACAGTACACGGCGTCACCTACGACGAACGTAACGACGCCGGTTACGCTTTGCTCCGCTCCTGCCGCTCCATGTCGTCCCCGGACCCGGTTGAGATCGGCGTATACCGAGGTTTTCCGATGTTCCTTTCGTTTGACACCTTCATGCATGAATACCGGGTGCAGATCAAGGGGCAGCTCAGCTATTCTACGGCGCTCGGGACAGACAGCACGGGCAATATTATGCGTATCGACAACCTGATCGAGAGCTTCCCGAAGCGGCTGGAAAAAGCGAAACTGGCGCTTGAACAGGCTCACCAACAGCTCGAAACTGCAAAAAGGGAGGTCGAAAAACCGTTTGCGCAGGAAAAAGAGCTTTCCGAGAAAACCGCCCGACTCGCAGAGCTGGACGCACTTCTAAGCCTTGATAAGAAGGAAAACGAGATCGTTGGCGGAGAAATGGAAGAAGGTGATGCGGAGCGGCAGGAGCCCGTGCGCGAGGCGGGATATGAGCGGTAACAGCGGACGCGGTGTTCTTTCCCCTTGAAGAACTGATTTTTTTCGGAAATCGGACTCCTTCGTCCCATCTGGCATAGAATGTTACTGATCTATTCAGTCAAGGAAGCAGTAAATTTACTGTTGAATCTATTGACAATCGGAGCAAACCCTGATATACTTCATCGTGGGAGGTGAGAGTAGTGGAGAATATCACAAGTGCGATCCGTGATACGATTCCGATCTCGCAGTTCAACAGGGGACTTGCCGGGAAGATTTTTGAAGAGGTCAAGAGGTCTGGCGCAAAGGTCGTCATGAAAAACAATGCTGCCGAGTGCGTTCTGCTTTCTCCGGACGAATATTTGCGTCTGATGGACGAAGTGAACGACGCGCGGCTTTTGGCATTGGCGGCGCAGCGCATGGAGCATTTTGACCCGAAGAATACGATTTCCGGCGAGGAGCTCTACCGTCAGCTTGGGATTACGGACCAGGATCTTGAAAACTGCGTCGAGGTAGAGATCGAATGAAGTGGACTCTGAAATATCTGCCGGAAGCCGCGAAAGACTTTCAAAACCTCGCCGGGAACCAGCGGATCATTGTGGCAAAAGCGATTGCCAAAGTGCTTGAAAACCCGTTGCCCGCAAACGAGGGAGGATACGGAAAGCCGCTCGGAAACAAGCACGGAAACAATCTTGCGGGGCTTCTGAAAATCAAACTTCGAGGAGCTGGAATCCGCGTCGTTTATAAGCTGATCCGCACCGAGTCCGAAATGCTCGTGGTCGTCATTGGCGTGCGGGCAGACGACGAGGTATACGAAATCGCGGAACGGCGCGCGTCGAAAAACAACCTTTGAACAGATACCCATCCGGGAAACCGGGTGGGTATTTTCATAGGATTGGAAGATAACAAACGGAATCTATACGATCTGCCGGAACGTTTCTTTTTGCAAAGAATCGTTCCGCTTTTTTATGGAGTTATGGAGGTGAATG
>CANQIG010000124.1 GCA_947623765.1 uncultured Clostridia bacterium
TCCACGAGGAGAGCGGTGCGAAATCGCTTGTCGGGGACATCTATCTCGGCATGGGCGAGACGGGCTCGGTGCGCTTCCTCGCGGAGTGGATCGCATCGTTTCGCGGGCGCTTTCCCGGCGTGCGGTTCCACCTGATCTCCGAAAACGCGGACCGCATTCTCGAGGACATCGAAAAGGGCGTGCTCGACGTCGGGTTCATCATGCGAAAGGCGAATCCCGCGACCTTTGAGGTCTTGGAGCTCGGGCTCGAGGAGACATGGGGCGTGCTCGTCCCGGAGGAACATCCGCTCGCGGTAAAGGAGCAAGTCACGGCAGGAGATCTCCGCCGGGAGCGGCTGATCCTGCCGGAGAACACGGTCTTTAAGAGCGAGCTCTCCCGCTACCTCGGCGGCGGCTCGGAGGAGCGGGTGGGCGTCACCTACAATCTGATCTACAACGCGTTCCCCGTCGCGCGCGCCTCCGGAGCGCTGATCGTCTGCCTCGGCACGCCCGGCGAAACGCAGGAGGACATGGTCTTTGTGCCGTTTGCGGGCGGTCGGACCGCCTCGGCGTCGCTGGTCTGGAAAAAGCGGCCGGTGCAGACCCCGGCGGTAGAGGCCTTCCTGAAGCAGGTCGGTGATACGGTTTCTGAATCGAATTCCATTTGAAATAGATATTTTACATTTTCAAAGCCTTCTGTTATACTGGTGCCAGACCAAAGATAACAGGAGGCTTTTTCGATGAACGGATTTATGTATTACTGCCCGGTTCGGGTGCATTTTGGGGAAAACGGGGTGGAGCGCGTCCTGCCCATGGAATTGCAGCAGGTCGGCGCGACCGTGATGCTCGCGTACGGCGGCGGCTCGGTGAAGCGCACAGGGCTTTACGACAAGCTCGTCGGCATTCTGGAGCAGGCCGGGAAGCGCGTCGTCGACTTCGGAGGCATCACCTCGAACCCGACGTATGAGATGGTGCTGCGCGGCGCGGAGACCGTGAAGGACGAGAACGTCGACTTCATCCTCGCGGTCGGCGGCGGCTCCGTGATGGACTGCGTGAAGATCATCTCGTCCGCGTCGAAGGCCCCGAAGGATTACTGGGAGATGTTCTTCAACGATCACAAGGCGATCACGGACGGCACGCCGTGGGGCGCGGTCGTGACGCTCTCCGGCACGGGCTCGGAGATGAATGGCGGCGCGGGCATCACGAACGCGGCCAAGGGGACAAAGGCCACGCTCTTCGGCACGCACGCGCGCTTTGCGATCAGCGACCCGACGTATCTCCTGACGGTGCCGCAGAAGCAGCTCGCCTCCGGGATCTTCGACAACCTCAGCCACTGCATGGAGACGTACTTCCAGGACGGCGACTGCGTTTCCGACGCGATGAACGAGGCCGTCATGCACGACATCGTGCGGAACGCCCGCGCGTGGCGCAAAGACCCGCAGAACCTCGAACTGCTCAGCAACCTGCTTTGGGATTCCGCGCTGCCGCAGAGCTTCCTCTTCGGCTGCGGGAAGCGGGGCGGTTTCCAGTGCCACCCGATCGAAGCGCAGCTCTGCGCGTATACGAACAGCAACCACGGCATGGCGCTTGCGGTGATCCACCCGAGCTACTACCGCCACATCATGAAGGACGCGCCGGAGAAGTTCGCGCGGTTCGGGCAGAAGGTCTTCGACCTCGACCCCGCCGGGAAGACGGCGGAAGCGCTCGCCGAAGAAGCCGTCGAAGCGCTCGCGTCGTTCATCCGCGATCTCGGCCTCGACAGCACGTTCACCGCGCTCGGGCTGAATGTCGACGAAGAGATCCTGCATCAGGTCGCGGAAAGCTGCGCGATCGCGGACGGCGTGCCGCGCAGACTCGACCGCGCGGAGATCTACGCGCTGCTGCGCGAGGTGCTTTGAGCGGCGCCCGCCTCTTTATAACAGCCCGCCTGAGACACAGGAATTCGGAAAGGAGCAGAACTATGGTATTCTATTTCACCGCGACCGGCAACAGCCTCTACGCCGCAAAGCATTTTGACACGGAGCTCGTCAGCATCCCGCAGGAGCTGAAAAAGCCGGACCGCCGCTACAAAGCGGACGCGATCGGCATCGTCTGCCCGCTCTTTGAGCTCGATATGCCGCCCGTCATTCAGGACTTTATCCGGGATTCCGAATTCGAGACGGACTACTTCTATATCATCCTGACCTACGGCTGCCACCACGGCGGTGTCGCGGAGCGCGTGCAGTCGTATCTTGAGGGCATCGGCAAAAAGGCCGACTACATCAACACGGTCCTGATGCTCGACAACGCGCTGCCTGTCTTCGACATGGAGCAGCAGAAGGTGCTCGACCCGGAGAAGCGGGTCGACGAACATCTCGCCGCGATTCGGGCGGACATCGACGCGCGCAAGCGCGAGGTGCAGTTCGCGTCGGACTGGGAGAAGGAGTTCTACGCGGGCTACCGGAACATGATCCGCGAGAAGGGCGCGTACTACGTGCAGCCGCTCTACCGCGTGGAGGAGAACTGCATCGCCTGTGGGACCTGTACGAAGGTCTGCCCGATGGGGTGCATCCGCGTGGAAAACGGGAAAGCGGCGTACGACACCGCGCGGTGCGTCGGCTGCATGGCGTGCATCCACGCCTGCCCGCAGAAAGCGATTCGGTTCGCGACGATCCAGGAGGTCAACCCGAACGCGCGCTACCGCAACCCGAACATCCCGCTTCGGGAGCTCATCGCGGCGAATCGGCAGAAATGACGCGGCGCATCCGCGGAGAATAAATAACCCCCGGCAGAGCCCGGGGGCTATTTATTCTCCAGACAAATTATACACAGCGACTCCGGGGAGTTCTTTCCGATTGGTCGCGGTTTTGCAGTGGGATTTTACCGGAAAAGGTTTTTCGAGCAGAAAAAGCGGAAAAAGATTTGCGCGGGGTTTCGTCCTGAACACGGAACAGAGAGGTCGGGGAGGGGAGAGGAGAGCGCCGCGAAGGGCGCGGCGGATCGATAAGAATGGGGTTAGCGGGAAGGTCGGCATCTCGGGACGGACCGCCCGGTTTGCAGCGCCCTGCCCGCTTCGGAGCGATTTATGTCGGGGGACGACTTACGTCTTCATGGGAAACAAACAATCGGAAAGTGATTTGCGCAAAGTTTCGCTGTTTGCGTCCGAAACAGAGAGAATAGGGGACAGGGCAGCTGCGGCGAATGGCGCGGAGAACCGCCAAGAATGGAGTAACGGGAAGGTCGGCATCGCGCCGCACCGCCCGGTTTGCAGCGCCCTGCCCGCATTTTTTCGGAAAGCGGGGGAAATTATTGGAGAAAAATAGAAAAATCGGCTTGACAGGGAAAATCTTTTGTGATACAATCCCATTAATCGGTTAATCTGGCCTGAGGGAAACGCGGGAAAGGCTGGGGGAATCGAAAAAAATTTTGAAAGTTAATCGATTAATTCAAAAGAGGAGGCAACAGATCCTATGGGTTTGCGGAGAATCGGAAACGAGAGCTCGACCTGGAAGAAGATATGGCGGAACCGCTCGCTATATGTGCTTCTGGTCCCCTCGCTGGTCATCCTGTTCTGTTTCACGTATCTGCCGATGTACGGCATCGTGATCGCATTCAAGGATTTTGCCCCGGCGCTTGGCATCAACGATAGCCCCTGGGCAGGATTCAAGTACTTTGAGCAATTCTTTAACGCGTACACGTTCAAATCCACCATTTTGAACACGCTGCTCCTGAGCCTGTACAGCATGGTCGTCACCTTCCCGCTGCCGATCATCCTGGCGCTGCTCTGCAACCAGATGCACGCGAAGCGGTTCAAAAAGTTCTTTCAGGTCTCCACGTATCTCCCGCACTTCATTTCCACGGTGGTCATGTGCGGCATGATCCTGCTGTTCCTCTCTCCCTCGAGCGGGATCATCCCGAAGCTCGCCTCCATGGTGGGCATCCAGATGCCCAACCTGATGGCGCTTCCCGGCGCGTTCCGCCATGTGTATGTCTGGACGGACGTCTGGCAGCACTGCGGCTGGGATTCCATCATGTATATCGCGGCGCTCTCCGCGGTCGACCCGACGCTCTACGAGGCCGCGACCGTCGACGGCGCGAGCCAGTGGCAGAAGATGCTCAAGATCGACATCCCCATGCTGCTGCCGACGGCGACCGTCCTCCTGATCCTTCGCGCCGGCTCCATCATGAGCGTCGGCTTCGAGAAGGTCTATCTGCTCCAGAACAACCTGAACCTTGTGACCAGTGAGATCATCTCCACCTACGTTTACAAGATGGGCATGATCTCCAGCGAGTATAGCCTCTCGGCGGCGATCGGCGTCTTCAACAACGTGATCAACTTCGTGCTGATGATGGTGGTCAACTTCGCGGCCAACAAGCTCAGCAACACGTCCCTGATCTGACGGAAAGGAGGAAATCGAAATGGCAGCTGCTGTCGCGGCAAACAAAAACAAGGTGCAACACACAACGACCGACAAGATCTTCAATTTCTTCCTCTATCTCATCACGGGGATTTTGACCGTCGTGGCGCTCTATCCGATGTACTTCATCCTGATCGCCTCTGTTTCGAGCCCTTCCGCCGTTGCGGGCGGCGAAGTGATCCTGCTTCCCGTCGGCGTGACGCTGCAGGCGTACCAGAAGCTGATGGATTACACCAGCATCTGGGTCGGGTATCGGAACACGATCCTCTATACGCTCGCCGGAACCGCGGTCATTCTCGCGGTGAACCTTCCCGCAGCCTATGCGCTCTCCCGGAAGGACTTGGTGGGCCGCAGGCTCTTCAACCTGCTCTATGTCTTCCCGATGTATTTCGGCGGCGGCCTGATCCCGACGTACATGGTCGTGCGGGACTTCGGTCTCGTGGACAATCCGCTCGTCATGATCCTGCCGTTCTCCGTCATCACCTACTACATCATCGTGGCGCGCACGTTCTTCACGAACTCCCTGCCGGACGGCATCTGGGAGGCCGCGCAGATCGACGGCTGCGGCAATATGCGGTTCTTCTTCTCGTTTGTCCTGCCGCTCTCGAAGGCCATCATCGCGGTCATCGCGCTGTGGGCTGCGGTCGGCATCTGGAACCAGTACATGACCGCCCTCATCTATCTGCGCAACGAGGACTACCAGCCGCTGCAGATCATCCTGCGCGCGATCCTCATCAACAACCAGAACATGGCCAGCATGACCACGGGCGCCGCCGCTGCGGAAGCGCAGAAGCTCGCCGAGCTCATCAAGTACGCGGTCATCGTCGTCTCCTCTCTGCCAGTCATGTGCATCTACCCCTTCGTGCAGAAGTACTTCAACCAGGGCGTCATGATCGGCGCGATGAAGGGCTGACGCGCGGCAAAACTACGGTTCTCACCGGAATATCCGGTTGAAAAACTATAAGAAAGGTTGTATTCAAATGAAAATCAAGCAACTCATCAGCTTGCTTCTCGCTCTGGTGATGGTGCTCTCGCTGGCTGCGTGCAGCGGCGGGAACAACACCTCCGTCTCCACGGGCGAGAACGGCAACACAGGCGAGTCGGCCACCTCCGCCGGCACGGGAGACAGCTCCGCCGCGAACGAGGGCGGGGAGACCGGCGGCGAGATCCCGACGTTCCATGTCGCGATCATGCGCTGGAGCGAGGCTTGGGGCACCGATTACAGCACGACCGCGTTCCTGAAGGAAGCGGGCGAGCAGGCCGGCGTCAACATCCTTTGGGATACGTACTATGCGGCGGACTGGTCGGAGCAGAAGTCTCTGATCCTCGCGGGCGGCACGCTTCCGGACGCCTTCTTCGGCTCCAACGCGCTGACCGACGCGGACATCGCTAAGAACAAGATGAGCTTTGTCGAACTCACGCAACTCATCGCGGACAATATGCCCAACCTCTCGAAGATCCTCGCCGAGGACGAGACGATGAAGGGCCTGTGCACCGACACCAACGGGGAGATCTATTCTCTGCCGAAGAAGCTGCCGCTGCGCCCGATCTCCGCGAACCAGATGTTCATCAACACCGATTTCCTCGCTGCACTCAACATGGAGATGCCCGACACGTATGAAGACCTCGAGGCATTCATGGTCGCCTGCGGGACGCAGGATCCGGACGGCAACGGCGAGGCCGATACCTACGGCGAGACCCAGGGCCCGGCGTCCCTTGCCGACGACCTCAACAACCTCCTGCTGCCCTTCGGCGTGCAGTGCTCCCGTGTGGGCAACTACATGAGCCTCGACGAGAACGGCGA
>CANQIG010000125.1 GCA_947623765.1 uncultured Clostridia bacterium
GCTACCGCCCCGCGAAGGAGGTCTTGGACTTCGCCGCGCAGTACGACTGCTTCACGATGACCGACGACCCGATGACGGCCGCGAAGGACGCGGATGTCGTCATCACGGACGTGTGGACTTCCATGGGCCAGGAGGAGGAACGCGCCGCGCGCGAAAAGGCGTTCAAGGGCTACTGTGTCGATGCGAAGATCATGGCCGCCGCGAAGCCCGACGCCATCGTGCAGCACTGCCTGCCCGCCCACCGCGGCGAGGAGATCACCGAAGAGGTCTTTGAGGCGAACGCCGGGCCGATCTTCGAAGAGGCGGAAAACCGCCTCCACGCGCAGAAGGCCGTCATGGTCAAGCTGATGCGCGGCTGATCCGCCGCCCGGAAACAGGGTTCCTTCGTTTGACGCAGCGCTTGAACAAAAAAAGATCGGACCGGCATGCGCCTCCCGCAAAATGAGGCGTATGCCGGTCCCTTTTTATTTATCCTTTTCCGTCTTCCCGCATCGCGCCGCGAAGCCCTTCGAAATCGAGGAAATCCTCGATGTACTGCTTGCGCAGGAGCGGTTTCGGGACAAATTCATTGTACTTTCCCCGGATCTGCACGTCCTCCGGGAGCGGCAGCGTGTCCGGGTCGAACGGCGCGTCCAAAATCTCCCGGATGATCTCCTCGAGCTCTTCAGCGGCGCCGTCAAAGAGCACCTCGAGGTACACGCAGAGCGGCCAGGGCATCTTGCTCCGCACGCCGCGCGCGAGAAGCGCGTAGTGCAGCGTGGTGAGCTGCCGCGTGCCGACCCACGGGAAGACCGCGTATTTCCGGTCCGAGAGCGGCGTCACAAGGTTTTCGAGCACGCCGCTTCCCCGCGTGATGTACCGGATCTCCGCGAGGCGGTCCGCGCAGCTCTCGCTGAGATACGGGAACTGCTCCTCGCTTTGGAGGATGCTCCGGATCTTGCGCACGAGCACGGTGTGGAGCTCGCTGTCGAAATCGACGTCCCAATCGACGACGGAGATGCCCGGCACGCGCTTGACGAAAATGACCTTCGACTTGACGTTCACGTCCACGGTCTCCCAGGTGAGGCCCGCCAGCGCAAAGCGCATCCCCACGGGGTAGACCTTGTCCACCGTGCCGATGGTGCGGTTCTCGTCCTTGACGAGCAGGTACTCGGACGCGAGAAAGACCGTCAGGAACTTGTGGCTGTTGACGACCTTTTCGCCCTCCCGCCCGATGATGAGCCCGCCGCGCTCGGTCCGCTCGAGCTGGTCCTCCCCGAGCATATGCGAGAGCAGGACCTTATAATCCTCCTGCGGGATGTCCCGGAAGCTCCCGAGCGTCAGAATGTCCTGCGCGAGCGCCGCCGGCGAGAGCTCGCCCGCGCTTTTCAGGTGGCTCATCGTCTGGTGGTAGAGCAGGTTGTACGGGTGCAGCAGCGGCGGGATCGGCTCGATCCAGTGTTCCCGAAGGTACAGCTCGACGATCGCGATCAGCCGGATGAACTCCCAGTTGACCGGCCCGAGCGTGTCGTCCGCATTGACGCGGAGGTTCTCCACGAACGTGAAGAGCAGCCGGGGGATCTGCCCGCGCCGCCCGCAGCGGCCAAGCCGCTGGGCGAAGCTCGCGACGTTCGCCGGCGTCCCGATCTGCACGACTTGGTCGAGCGAGCCGATGTCGATGCCGAGCTCGAGCGTCACGGTCGCGCCGGTGACGATCTTCGCGCCGTCGTCGCGCATCTCCTCCTCCGCACTCTCGCGCAGCAGCGCCGAGACGTTCCCGTGGTGGACCCGGTAGACGTCCGGCGCCTTGCGCTTTAACGCGATCTCCCTGAGGTTCGCGATCACGTATTCCGTCTCCTCGCGGCTGTTCGTGAAGATGATGGTCTTCCGGTCGAGCGTGTTTTTGAAAAGATATTCGTATTCCTCCCGCGTCCCCGCGCCCTGCGAGATCAGGCTGTGGTCCTCGTCGACGTCCCGGGTGTCGCTGTAATTGACGAAGCGCTCGACGTGCAGCCCGACGCGCTTTTTCCCCTCGTCGGTGATCGGCGAAACGCAGTCCCGCCCCGTGCCGGTGTTCAGCCACCGCTCGGCGAGCGAGACGTCCCCGAGCGTCGCGGAGAGCCCGATGCGGCGCGGCACGACGCCCGCGAGGCGCTGCATCCGCTCGAGCACGCAGAGCAGCTGGATGCCGCGCGCGTCGCGCATGAAGTGATGCACCTCGTCGATGATGACATACCGTAGATCGGAAAAGAGCTTGATGCACGCGCCGCGCTTGTTCGTGATGAGGCTCTCGAGCGACTCCGGCGTAATCTGCAAAATGCCCGCCGGGTGCTTCATGAGCTTATTTTTCTGCGTGACCGAAGCGTCCCCGTGCCATTTCGTCACCGGGATGCCGGAATCGAGCAGCAATCGGTCGAGCCGCTTGAACTGGTCGTTGATGAGCGCCTTGAGCGGCGAGATGTACAACGCGCCGACGGACGCGGACGGATTTTCCCAGAGGTCCGTCAGCACCGGCAGGAACGCGGCCTCGGTCTTCCCGGAGGCCGTCCCCGAGGAGAGCAGCAGATTGTTGTCGCCGTCGAAGATCGCGTCGATCGCAGCGACCTGGTTGGCGTGCAGCTCCTCCCATCCGTTCTGATAGATGAATTCCTGAATGAACGGCGCGAGCCGGTTGAACGCGTCCATCGCTTACACCTCGAATTCCTGAAATTCCTCGTGGATCTCCTCATCGGAGAGCCCGCCGCGCGCCATCTCGAAGCTGTTGCTCTCGAGCAGCGCCTTCATGTCCGTCCCCGGGTTCTGGAAGAGAATGTTCGCGAGCTCGATGAAGTCCCGGATGATCTCCCGGGGCGTGATGTGCGTGTCCGCGCCCACGCGGTTGTACTCGACGGTCAGAAAGTAGAGCAGTTCCTCCCGCCCGAGCGTCGGCGCGTAGTGATAGAGCCCCGCGTGGATGTCGCGCAGCTTTTCGACGAGGATGTACATCTCCTCCTGCGAGAGCATCTGCAGCCGGATGATCGGCGCGGAGAGGTCCTTCAGCCCGTCTGTCGCGAAATGCCCCTCCTGCAGCCGCGAGCGCAGCGCCTCGTAGCTGAACAGTCCCCTGTACCGGTCCTCGACGCACTGCGGCGTGCCGCCCATCAGAAAGCCGATGTGCTGCGCCTTGCCCTGTAATACATCGTTATACATCGTGAGGATCTTCTCGTAATTGTTCTGCCGCGTGATCGAATTCGGGATCTTGTAGAGGTTGACGAGCTCGTCGATCAGCACGACGAGCCCCTTATACCCCGCGCCCGCGAGGAACGCGGCGAAGAGCTTTAAGAAATCGTACCACGCCTCGTCGGTCACGATGAAGTTGATCCCGAGGTCGCGCTTCGCCTCGGTGCGCGTCGGGTACTCGCCCCGGAACCAGCGCAGCACCGTGGATTTGAGCGCAGGGTCGTCCTCCCGGTACGCCTTCCAGTAGAGCGCGACGGCCCGCGCGAACTCGAAGCCGTTCACCATCCCCTCGAGGCTCCCCGCGACGGCGTAGATCCGCTGCTCGACCAGCCGGTCGAACGCTTCGCCCTCTGCGCCGGACTCCGCCTTCACGGCGGTCTGGATGCCCGCGATCCACCGCTCGAGGATCAGCGGCAGCGCGCCACCGTCCGGCTTCGATTTCACGGAGAGGTTCCGGATCAGCTCCTTGTACGTCGCGAGGCCCTGCCCCTTCGTCCCCGCGAAACGCCGCTCCGGCGAGAGGTCCGCGTCCATGACGGCGAACCCGCTCGCGGTCGCGTAATTCCGCACGGTCTGCAGAAGGAAGCTCTTGCCGCTGCCGTACTTCCCGACGATGAACCGGAAGGACGCGCCGCCCTCCCCGATCATCCCGATGTCCCGAAGGATCGCCTCGATCTCCTGCCTTCTGCCCACCGTGATGTACTCGAGCCCCACCCGGGGCACCACGCCGCTCTTGAGCGCCGTCATCAGCACGTTCGCGATGCGCGGGGGTATCGGATTCGCCATTTATCTCATCATCCCTTCGACCTGTTCTTCATAGTCCGGGTACAGGGCGAGCGCCTCGTCGAGCAGCCCGTCCCCGACCGTCTCCATCGCCTTTTCGTTGAGCGATTCCGCGAGCAGCTCCGGCAAAACGCCGCGCTGCGCGGCGAACCGCTCGAGCGTCTCCCCGGAAAGCAGTGCGCCGAGCGCCTGCCGCTCCGTTTCGTCCAGAAGGTCCCACAGCGCGCCCCAGCCGCCGTCAAATCCCTCCGCGGCCGTTTCCACCTCCCCGACAGACAGCTCCCGCGTGTCGGCCTCCGCTTCCGGCGCTTCCGCCACGCCGGGCGCTTCCACCGCTGAGATCGTCCCGCCCTCTGGCTCCTCCTCCGTCTCCACGGTCAGCGCCTCCTGCGTCGCGGCGGCGTCCGTGCGGATGCGCGAGAGCGACGCCTCGTCCACCGTGACAACGGTCCGCGTCCGCTCCCGGTAAAAATCCTCCGCCGCCTTTTGCACGACCTCGTCCAGCCGGACGCCGCCCGCCTCCAAAACGGCGAGCGTCTCCGGGTCGAGCGTGCTGAGATCCGCTTTCAGCGCGCTGCGGTACCGCCGCAGCCGTCGCAGCGCCGCCTCCGTCTTCCGGAAAACGTACTCGACGAGCCGCCGCCCCTTCCGCGTGGCGAGCGCCGCCGAATGGGTCCACACGTTGTCCCGGCAGAGATACACGTCCTTCTCCGAGAAGACGACGGTCCGGTCCGGCTGCCGCAGCCACGGGTGGAACAGCGCCCCCTGAAACGGCCGCCACGCCGGCGCTTTTTTCGCCGGGCAGAACAGCAGGCTGTCCAGCTCGATCCCCGCCGCCGCGAGCGTTTCCCGCACGCGCTCCATCGCGAAGACCGCGCCGTCCTCCAAAAGCGCGCGGTTTTCCCCGGCATAAAACGTCGACTTCGTCAGATCGTAGCCCGAAAGCCCGAGGTAAAACGCGAACCCCGTCTTCGGCCTTGCAAGCCCGGCGTACGCGGCGGTCAGCCGGTGCGCCGAGAGAAATTCCTCGAAGGTGTGCGGCAGCGTGTAGTAGATGTGGTAATCCGCGAGCCACCTCATGACGTACTTGTCGAGGGTGCTGTCGAACAGCCGGTACGTCTCCCAAAACGACGTGAGCTTTTCGAGCGCGTCCAAGGGGTCCGCCGCGCCGACGTTGTGCAGCAGCTCGTAGAGATACAGAAACGCGTAGGAGAGCGAAGTCTGCCGCACGTCGCCGCGCCGCACGCGCGTGCGCCATGTGAAATACGTCCGCAGCTGGTCGTAGCCCATCATCTGGTAATTCGGGAAGTAGGAGGAAAACTCCGTTTCTTTGTCGAAGTCGTCCTCAAACTCCCGCATGAAGAGCGCCTGCCGGTAGAAGATCTCCGCGTTCTCCCGCTGCACGCCGGGGCTGTAAAACCTCGTCCCGCTCAGAAACTGCATGGGGTACTGCCGCGCGATCTCCCGCATCTCGAGAAAGCGCCGCCGCACGGGGTCGCGCCGCGGCGGCTCGACCCGCTCGGCGCGCTTCACGAACTTCCCCACGCCCGGCACCGGCGACGCGGAATAGTCGATCTCGTAAAACACCGGCCCGTCCGACGCACCGGCCTTCCTCCCCACTTCCTGCCGCGCCTCCGCGCCATCTTCCAAAGCGTTCAATACATCCAACGCCTTCCGCACGCGCCCCAGCGCGTCCGGCAGAGCGTCGCCTCCGGGCCGCACGATCTTCTCCGCCGCATATTTCCTTTTCTTTTCGCCGCCGTCCATGTTCCATTCCACGGCGATTTTTCCCTCCGCCTCCGGCCGCGCCTGCTCGCCGTCTTCCAAGGCGTTCAGCACATCGAGCGCCTTCCGCACGCCCGCGAGCACGCCCTGCTCGAGGCCGTCCTCCCGCCGCCGGATCTTCTCAGCCGCATATTTCCTTTTCTTTTCGCCGCCGTCCATATTGCTCTCCTAGCTTTCCCAAATCCTCCGCGCCATCCAACGCCGGGCTTCCTCTCCGCCTCACAGCGCACCCGCCCGTCCTGCGCTCGTTCTGCTCCCCGCCGAAGGTCAATCCCGCGCCTCGGGG
>CANQIG010000126.1 GCA_947623765.1 uncultured Clostridia bacterium
CCAAGCACCTGCACACGTCCGTCAGTCAAAAGCTCCTCACAGAAGGCTTTCCCCTTTGCCGTGAAGAAAATCATTCTATCCGGCTCGTAGTGGATGGCGGAGATATTGCGGATCTGCGGTGCGCCGTCTTTGCCTACGGTGGCAAAAGCCAGTACGCCGACATACTCCAATTTCTTCAAACAGGTCTGTGCGTCCATATGAAACACCTCATTCAATGATTTTTGCCCGATGGGATTTCCGCGGCTTGGACTCCGGGTACGGTCCGTCGCAATAGCCCAAAAGGACAAAGCAGCGGGCGATGTAGTTTTCGGGGATGTTCCAGTCCTTCATTAAAGCCGCGCCGGTCTTGTTGTCAAAGGTCTCCTCGGCCCGCGCGATAATGCAGGAGGAAATGCCGAGATCCTTTGCCATCAGCACCATGTTTTCGGCGCAGCAAAAGGCGTCCGCGACACTGTACAGAAAGTCCTTCATCGCAAAGACGGCGCAGACCGCAGGCGCGCCGTAAAAGCCGCTCGTCATGGTCGGGTCGTCGATGATGCTGGGCTGCTCCTTGGAGACGTATCTTCCGGAAAGCCGCGAACGGTCAAAATGCGCGACGTTCAGCCTGCCGAGCTTTCCGATGATCTCCGCGTTTCGGAGGCCGACGATGATACTGCGCTGGCCGCCTCCGGCGTTTGGCGCATAAGTCCCCGCCTCGATGATTTTTTCCATATCCTCGAGGGGAATCTGCCGGTCCTGATATTTACGGATGGAACGGCGGGATTTTATAAGTTCAAACAGTTCCATTGTCTTTGCCTCCGTTTTCGCAGTTTATTTTAAGATTTCTAAAAAATCCCTCGGTGCCAATATCCACAAAAAGACCCACAGCTCCGTGAGCGAATTCGCCCAGCTTCATATCATGCACCGTGAGGACCGGCGTTCCGTTGACGAAAAACTGCCCACTGTAGCCGTGTATCTCTGCTCGGATGCGGATCCATTCATCCAACCCGATATCCGCCGGCGCTTCGTATTCGGATATGCCGTTTTCTCGGAAATATGAGAAAGTATACTTCGGAAATGAAAAATACTGTACGGCATGCTTTTTCCTTTCAGGATCGTCACATCTTCCGTTTGTAGGGCGGATGTAAAACGACTCAAAGCGGTCGTTCCCCTCCGCTATCCGAAAGGCGATACCGATAAACCCTCTGGACAGATCGGGAGCGTCCGGCAAAAGGCGGCTGCACACATCGACTTCGATGGCGCCGTTACGGAAGTCGGTTCCTTCTACCTTTACATAACTGTTGGTGTCGTATTCGTGCAATTTTTCCGTCTTTACAACGCGAAGGACAGTCTCACCGTCTATCGTCATCTGCTCCGCGCTGGTATGGAGCGCGGTGAGTTTTGCTTTTGTTAAATCAATCTTACCGTTCATAGCTGTTTCCTTCCTTTCAGCTGATTTCCTTCCAGCACTGCGGGTCGGCGGCGTAAAAATCGCCGTTCGTCCCCTTTGCCACAGCGGGACAGCCCCGGCACCACGCTTTCAGTTCGCATTTCCCGCATTTGACGAATTTATCATACTCCCGGTACTGCTCCATCTCGCATACCCACACATCCGCCAGCCGGTCGGTAAATACATTCCCGACCTTGCTCTCCGCCACACGGCGGCAGGCGTACACGTCGCCGGTGGGGAGGATCGTGATGTGGCAGTTGCCGCAGTTGCACCCGCCGTAGATCATGCCCTCTTTGGCGTCGGCGGGGATTTTGAAAGTCCCGGTTTCATACTCGTAGAGCGTCCAGAGATGGTCTTTTTTGTTGAAATACGTCCGGCAGCCCTCTGCCTCATATTCTTTGAATTTCTTATCGCAGATCGCCAGCAGTTCCCGGTACTCCTGCGGCGTCATGGAGGCGTCCAGATCGCCGCCGCTTGGGACATAGCGGGAGAAGGCAAATACGTTTGCTCCCGCCGCCACCACCGCGTCGATGATCCCCGGCACCTCCATGCGGTTTGTTTTCGACACCGTGGTCATCACGACGCTTCGCATCCCGGAGCGGTTGATGCAGCCGATCTTTTCTATTGTGCAGTCAAAGGAGCCGGGCTTGCGGAACCAGTCGTGGGTTTCCCGGAGACCGTCGAGGGAGAGCTGGTACTTCTCGCAGCCGTAATATTTCATCTCCCGGCACACCTGATCGTTTAAATGAAAGGGGTTGCCCATGATGGTAAACGGGACGCTGTGTTCCTTGAACAGCGCCAACAGCCGCCAGAAATCCGGGTGCAGGATGGGATCGCCGCCGGTGAGATAGAAATAGGGCAGGCGGCCATACACCTCGCAGAAGTCCAGACAGTTATAAAAGGTGTCCTCCATCTGTGCCCAAGTCATGGAATCCAGCTTCTTGCACACATCGCCGGAGAAGATATAGCAGTGTTTGCACCGCTGGTCGCATTCGTCCGTGATGTGCCACTGAAAAGAGAAATACGCTTTCATCGTCGGTCCTCGCTTTATCGTAAATCGGCAGAGCCGAAAATCATTCGTGTGTTCCCGGCAGGAACGCGCCCACCGGGAACTCGGGGGTGGACTTACTTCGGCTTATCCGCTGCGCCGCAGGCAGCGGGCGCCTCGGCGGGCTTGTCACCAGCCCCGCTCGTCGTCGCAAACTTTGTGTCGCTCGTTTCCGTGCGGAGCACGAAAAGCTCGCTCACGCCGTTGCTCCTCCTCTCCCCAAAAAGTCTTGCGACTTTTCGGGGGCCCCATTAAGCGCCGCAAGCCGAAGGTTTTTCTTCCGGCTTGTCAGCAGCACCGCAGGCGGCGGGCTTTTCTTCCGGCTTGTCGGGAGCGCCGCAGGCGGCGGGAGCCTCTGCGGGCTTATCGGAAGCACCGCAAGGGGAAGCCGTCCTGTCCTCGGCCCATCCGGCGAGATTCGAGAGTGCCATGGTCGTGTCCTCCTTTTATGGATTCAGGGAGCATTTCGCTTCCTGTACTTCTTATTCTACAGCAAATTTATTCCCGCGCAAGTACGCACTTTTTTATGGGGATACTTACCTTTTTGTAACTTTTGGGGTTGCGGCGTTCTGCGGCTGAAATCATTGTAAACTTTTTTCGAGAACCCGTCCGAAGCGGTTGCATTTTGAAAGGTGTTGCAGTATAATCGGAATGCAGCATTCTTTTTTATCTGTAACGGAGGTGCCCCATGAAAACGAAAGCCGAACTCATCCCCGAATGTCCGGTGGCGGCGACGGTGCAGCTCATCGGGAACAAGTGGAAGCTGCTGATCCTGCGGAATCTGCTGGAGCGCCCGTGGCGGTTCAACGAGCTCCAAAGGAATCTCGAAGGGATCAGCCAGAAGGTGCTGACCGACAGCCTGCGCTCGATGGAGGCGGACGGCATCGTCACCCGCACCGTTTACGCCGAGGTCCCGCCGCGCGTGGAATACGCGCTCTCGGAGCTGGGCGAGTCCCTGCAGCCGATCCTCGACGCCATGAAAGCATGGGGGGAATCGTATCAAAAGGATCACGCGAACGGTTGAGCGTTCCCTGTTGTCCATATACAGAAAAAGCCGAGGCTCGGTGCGTTCGCACAAAGCCTGCGGCTTTTTTGTATCTTTCGGTCAGATGACTTTCAAACTGCGCCACTTGCCGCCCCGGTAGCGGAGCAGATCGAGGACGGCCTTGACGGTCCAGTCGAGGCCCATCGCGAGCGCGATGCCGACGACGCCCATGTTCAGGCCGAGCGCGAACAGGAAGGACAGCGCCGTGCGCAGCACGACCGTGCAGAAGATCGCCGAGTACATCGCGAATTTCACGTCGCCCGCCGCGCGGAGCCCCGCCGCGAGCGGCATGGAGAACGGCTGGACGATCCCCGCAAAGAGGTTGTGGATCACGACGATGACAAAGACGAGGCGCTTCGTCTCGGCGGTCACGTCGTAGAGCGGCAGGATGACCGGCAGGAGGAGCACGACCGCCGCGTTCCAGAGCACCGCGAGCAGCAATGTGAGGCGGGTGAGCTTCCGCATATAATAGTCCGCCGCATGATCGTCCCCCGCGCCCATGCACTGCCCGACGACCGTGATGTACACCGGCGAGAGCGCGACGCTCACGAGCGCGGCGAAGCTCCAGATCGTCTGCCCGATGCCGTTCGCCGCGATCTGCGCCGTGCCGAGCGTCGCGATCAGCGAGCCGAGCACGACCTTTGCGAGCTGGAACAGCCCGTTCTCGATGCCGCCCGGCACCGCGATCTTCAAAATGCGCAGGGCCATCGCTTTGTGGAAGGTGAGGGCCTTTTTGAGCCGCAGGCAGACCTCGTTCTTTTCGCTGAGGCAGAGCGCCGTCATCACGGCGGCGGCGAAGTACCACGAGAGCGTCGTCGGCCATGCGACGCCCGCCGCGCCCGCCCGCAGGACGAACACCCCGACGGCGTTCCCGGCGACGTTCAGGAGGTTCATCGCCATGGAGACGAACATCGTCGTGCGGGTCTTGCCCATGCTGCGAAAGAGCGCCGCGCCCGCGTTGTAGACGGCGTTCGCCGGGAAGGAGAGGACAACGATCCCAAGGTACACGCGGCAGGCGTCCATCACCGCGCCCTCGACGCTTCCGTAGAGCGCCGAGAGGATCGCGTTCCCGAGCAGGAGCATCGCCGCCGTGCAGACGACGGAGAGCACCGCGTTGATGTGGAAGATCTGCGCAGCCGCGAGGTCGGCGTTTTCGCGGTCCCCGCTGCCGAGGTACTGTGAGACGACGACCGCGCCGCCCGTCGCGACGGCGGTGAAGAGATAGATGAAGATCGTGTAGATCATCGTGTCGAGCGACACGCCGGAGACCGTCGCCTCGCCCGCGTAGCTGACCATCAGCGTGTCGGCGAGGCCGACGACGACCTGCAGGAGCTGTTCGATCAGCAGCGGGACGATCATCGCCCAGAGGGCGGCGCTGCTGAACGGGCGCAGCCCGCCGGAGAACTTCTTTTTCGGTTCGATGATCTTGTTCAGAAAGGACATCATGCGAAAAACTCCTTGCGCGGGAATGGTGCTTTAAGTTTACTTTTCGCCGAGGCGAAACGCTTCGCCGGGGAAGAGCGCGTGCACCCGGCCGGGGTCCACGATACTTGCGGCGAGCCGCGCGGGGTCGCCGTTGAAGGTGTCCCAGTCCGGCGCGTCCACCGTGCCCCAGTGGATGCAGACGATCTCGGCGTTCGGGTACGTGTTCGCGAGCTTCACCGCGCCGTCAAACGAGATGTGCCAGCCGTTGTCGGCGAAGTCCATCAGCAGAATGTCCGGCTCGCGCGGCATGGCGAGCTGCTCCGGGAGGAGGCGCGAATCGCCGGGCGTCCAGAGGCTGCCGTCGGGCGTGTCGAGCCAGAAGCCGCAGTAGTCCTCCTTCTTCCATTCGCGATGGCTGTACTCGGGCATCCCGTTCTGCCAGTTGTGCTCGGCGGGCGTCAGCGTGACGTTGACTTGGCCGACGGAAAACGTCTCGCCGATGTCGTGGCCGAAGCCGGGAAGGCCGATCTCCCGCATGACTTCGGCGACATACTGCGGCGCGTGGTACGACGCGCAGACGGCTTTGAGGTCGAGGCAGGTGTCGCGGCTGAAATGGTCGTTGTCGATGTGCGTTGCGAGGACCGCGTCGAGATGCGGGACGTCCCGCACGGCGATCGGCGGGTCAAAGAGCAGGGGCATATCGAAGCCCTCGAGCACGGGGTCGATCATCAGCGCCGTGCCGCGGCTGTTGACGAAAATGCCCGCGCCGCCGAGCCAGCGGATCTCGGTGCCGCCCGTCTTCTCAAAGGCCGGCGCGCCGAAGGGCTGCACTTCGCGCGGCATGACCTGCCCGCGCGCGCTCGTCTTCAGTTTTTCGGAAAGTGTGCGCACGATTTCCTCCTTTTTGTTCAGCAGGACGGGTGGATCTCCAGCCACTTCAAAACGTGCTGGATGTAGGTATCCCAAAAAACCAGTCATGGACGCCGGGGCCGTCCTCATAGGTCACACGGGCTCCGGCTTCTTTCAGGGCGGCGGCCATCGAGCGGATCAGACCACGTTCCCGGCGCGCTGCTTGCCGTTTTG
>CANQIG010000127.1 GCA_947623765.1 uncultured Clostridia bacterium
TCCTGCGCGGACTTGTTCATCGGGAACGCGATGACCTCGCGGATCGACTCCTCGCCGGAGAGCAGCATCACCATGCGGTCCACGCCCGGCGCGATGCCCGCGTGCGGCGGCGCGCCGTAGCAGAACGCGTTGTACATCGCGGAGAACTTCGCCTTCACGTCGTCCTCGCCGAGGCCGACGAACTCGAACGCCTTTACCATGATCTCGGGATCGTGGTTCCGCTGCGCGCCGCTCGAGAGCTCGACGCCGTTGCAGACGAGGTCGTACTGGTACGCGAGGATCTCCAGCGGATCGATCTCACCGCGCTCGGCCTTTTCGAGGACCTCCATGCCGCCCTGCGGCATCGAGAACGGGTTGTGGCCGAACTCGATCTCGCCGCTCTCCTCGCCGATCTCGAACATCGGGAAGTCGACGATCCAGCAGAACTCGTACTTTTCCTTATCCATATGGCCGGGGCACGCCGCGCCGAGCAGCTTCACGAGCACGCCGGCGGTCTTCTGCGCGTCGGATTTCTTCCCGGCGGCGAGGAACACCGCCGTGTTCGGCCTGAGCTCGAGCGCCTCCTTCACCTTTTCGGCGACGGCGGGATCCGCGTTCACGAACTTCGCGATGCCGCCCGAGATCGCGCCGCTCTCGTCCATCTTGAACCAGTAGGTCTTCTGCGCGGTCTGCACCTCGCAGTCCGCGGCGAGCTTGTCGATGGCCTTTCGCGTCAGCGCGCAGTCGGAGACCGGCACGGCTTTGACGCTGTTCCCCGCGAACGGCCCGAAGCCGCAGCCGGAGAGCAGGTCGGTCACATCCGTGACGGTGAGGTTGATGCGCAGATCGGGCTTATCCGTGCCGTATTTCTCCATCGCCTCGCGGTAGGGGATGCGGGTGAACGGCGGCTCGCTCGCGGTGTGGTACTTGCCGTACTTCGCGAAGATCGGCGGCAGCACCGTTTCGATCACGGAGAACACGTCCTCCGGCGTCGCGAAGGCCATCTCCATGTCGAACTGGTAGAACTCGCCGGGCGAGCGGTCGCCCCGGGCGTCCTCGTCGCGGAAGCACGGCGCGATCTGGAAGTATTTGTCGAAGCCAGAGACCATCAGGAGCTGCTTGAACTGCTGCGGCGCCTGCGGCAGCGCGTAGAACTTGCCCGGGTGCTTGCGCGCCGGGACAAGATAGTCGCGCGCGCCCTCCGGCGAGGAGGCCGTCAGGATCGGCGTCGTGATCTCGAGGAAGCCGAGATCCGTCATCGCGGTGCGGATCGCCGCGACGACGCCGCTGCGCAGCAGGATGTTCTTTTTGACCTCCGGGTTGCGCAGGTCGAGGTAGCGGTACTTGAGCCGCTGGACCTCGTCCGCGTCGCGGGAGTGGTTGATTTCGAACGGGAGCTCGTTGTAGCGGCAGCGCCCGAGGACCTGCACGTTTTCCGGCACGACCTCGATGTCGCCGGTCGCCTGCTTCGGGTTCTTGCTGGTGCGCTCGCGGACCGTGCCGGAGACGCAGATCACCGTCTCTTTATTGAGCGGCTTCACCGCAGCCATCATCTCCTCGGTCTCGATGACGACCTGCGTCGTGCCGTAGTAGTCCCGCAGCACGAGGAAGCCGAGGTTCTGCCCGACCTCGCGGAGGTTCTCCATCCAGCCGGAAAGCGTCACGGCCTTTCCCGCGTCGGCGAGGCGCAGCTCGCCGCAGTTGTGTGTTCTGTATGCGTTCATATCTGAGGTTCCTCTTTTCCGTATTTTCACTGCCAGAGCAGTACGTTCCCGTTGATGCCCGTCGGCGCGGCGGGCGGTTCGGCGGGAAGGCCGTAGCCGTTCGTCGGGTGCATCGCGTAGACCTCGCGCTCGAGCGTCGTCGCGACTTCGACCGCGAGCCGGTTCTCTCCCTCGACCACGAACGGCGTGAGATCGAATACGAACGGCGGCACGACCTGCATCCCCGCGCTCTTCCCGTTCACGAAGACCTCCACGCCTTCATGCGCGTCGGTGATCTCGAGCACGGTCCTTTGCCCCGCTTTTCCGGCAAAGACCGTCTCGTACCGCGCGATTCCGGAAAACACGGGCATCTCCCCGGCAAGGTCGTCCGGGACGGCGGTCCTCTTCTCCCCGGCGAAGTGCGGATAGTCCTTCGCGCGGCAGGTGCTGCGCGTCCATTCGGCGAGCGCCATCGGCGCAAGGCCGCGCGTCGTCACCGGCTCGAAGACCGGCAGACCGCCCGTCTCGCCGAAGACGACGATCAGGCTATACACCGGCTCCAGCGCGACGGAAAGGACCGTCCCGCCCGGCACCGGGCGCGCGTCGGCGCGCTCCAGCCGGTTGTCCCACGCGTTGTACACCGCGCACGGGCCCGCCGTCGGCACGAAGATCTCGCCGGTATAGGCCGTCTGCCCCTCGTTCACGAACGCGTAGAGCGTGCCGTCCTTCTCGTACCGCAGGTACCGCACGCGGTCGTTCGCCGGGGCGAGCTTCACCTCCGGCACGCCGAGCGCATCGAGCCGTTCGGCGAGGTCGGCGAGCGCGACGGTCTCCGCCTTTTCGAGCGACGCCGGATCGAGCGCGCCGTCGTACGCGCCGACGGGCTTTTGCCCGACAAAGAGCACGGGGCACCCGGCGGCGGTCAGCGTCCCGACGGCCTTCGCCGTCTTTACGGAAAGGAACGCGCGCCCCGGCACGATCAGGACTTTGTATGTCTGCCGCCCGACGCGGAGCGTCTTTCCGAGCTTCGTCCCGTATTTTTCCTCGGAGAAAATATCCTCCGGCACAAAATCGAAGTCGATCTGGGCGTCGAGCAGCACGCGGGCGGGCTTTTGCATCTGCATCCGCTCCCCGGTCCACTCGGCCTCGTCGTGCGCGAGGATCGCCGCAGGCGCGCTGCGGCGGCCGCCGTCGATCAGCGCGGCGAAGCGCTCCATATAGCCCATGAGCTTCCCGAAATGCCGGAACTGCGGGTCGTTGCCGCCAGCGTAGAAGTGCGGCGGGCAGTCCGGGTCGGGATATTCCATCGCGGAAAACGCGTGCGGGACAAAGTGGTTGATCCCCCGCACGAGGAAGTGGTCCGCGAGGTACTTTTCCTCCCGCACGCCCTCGCTCCAGCCGTACGCGCCGAAGATCTCGCACATCGCCCGGCCCTTTTTCAGCGGGTCGATCTCGGCGAGCGACGCGCCGAGCTTCCCGAGCGCGTAGTGGTAGAATTCGCCGTCGCGCGGGATGCCGAGCGGGCTGACGCTCTCGAGGTCCTCCCCGAACGGGATGACCTGCCCGCCGATGTCGTCGATGCCGGCCATGTCCTGCCCGGCGAGCCCCCGGAAGTAGTGCCCGAGGCTCGAGCCGGTCCGCGCGTGCTGGCCGTTGTCCTCGATCAGGTGGCCGATGTATTCGACGCCGTGCGCCCGGCACCAGTCCCCGAGCTGCATCGAGAAGTTCTGCTCGACGAGCCGCGTCACGCAGTCCATATACGCAAAGCGCACGCGCGCCTTTTCCTCCTTGGACACGCCGCCGGAGACGCTGTCCCAGAGCAGCGGCAGCTTCTCGGCGAAGTCCGCGCCGAGGCGCGCTCGCAGCGCTTCCTCGAGCGAAGCGCTCCACGGCAGGTCGTTGTCCGTGCCGAGGAAGTTCGCCATGTCGTAGAGATGGCCGTTCCCGAGCTCCGGCTCGTCGGAGAAGAAGCCCGCGAGCGTCTTGCCGAAATCGCCTTTGTAGTGCGCCCAGTGCGGCTCATAGACCGTATCGAGCAGCACGCGCACGGAGCGCCCGTCCATCATGTTGATGTAGCTGCGGTGCGGCCCGAAGTTCCCGGAGGCCGTCACGAAGCAGATCTTCCATTTCCCCTCCGGCACGTCCCAGCGCAAAGTCTCCCCGGAGAGGCAGTCCCAAAGCGGCACGGTCTCGCCGGTCGTCTGCTCGACCGCCGCGGCGGAGACCAGCCGGTCGTCGTCGAAGTGCCTGAGCTTCGCCGGGTCCATGATGTATGCCTCGATGCCGCGCGGCGCGGACGACGGGTGCGTGAACGCCGCGAGGTCCAGCTCGACGGACTCCCCGCCCGCCGCGTCGACGGAAACGACGTCGACGCTGCGGCGCGCGAGCGCCGGATCACCGTTTTCGAGCGCGCCGTTCGCGTAGCCGGTCGGGAAGTGGCTGTCGTCCAAGATCCAGACCTTCATGCCGCGCTTTCGCGCCTCGTCGAGGATCACGTCCATGTCGGCCCACCACTTCGGGCCGACGAAATCCGGGTGCGGCCGGCTCTCGACACAGACCGCCGAGATGCCCGCCGAATGGATCGCCGCCATGTACTCGTGCAGCGTCTTTTCATCCTCACCGTGCTGCCAGAAGAACGGGAAGATCCGCCCCCCTGCTTTGTTTTCGAGGCAGTCCAAAACCGTCTGATTCATGTGTTTCCCCTCTTTTCTCCTTTATTGATCCGGCTCAAAAGCCGATGTCCTCCGCCGATGTCACGGCCGTGAGGTACGCGTCGATGAAATCCTCCCCGAGGGAGATCGGCTTCGTCTTGCCGGTCTTCATCTCCTTGAGCTGCGCCTTGCCCGTTTCGAGTTCGTTTTCGCCAAGGACGACGGTGTACTGCGCGCCGATCTTGTCGGCGTACTTCATCTGCGCCTTGAGCCCGCGCGCGCAGAGGTCCGTGTCCGCCGCGACGCCCGCGCGGTGCAGCGCGTTCACGAGCAGGAACGCCTTTTCCGCCGCCGCTTCGCCGAGCGGCGCGAGGTACACCTCGGCGCGGCCCTCCTCGGGGAACGCGTCCTCCTTTTCGAGCATCGCGAGCATGATGCGGTCGAACCCGAGGCCGAACCCGAGCGCCGGGGTGGGCTTGCCGCCGATCTCCTCGACGAGCCCGTCGTACCTCCCGCCGCCGCCGAGCGCATAGCCGAACTTCGCGGAGGGGAACTCGAACACGGTCCGGGTGTAATAGTCGAGCCCGCGCACGAGGCCGGGATCGACCGCAAACGGGATGCCCGCCGCCGTGAGGAGGCTTTTCACCTTCTCAAAGTGCGCCGCGCAGTCCGCGCAGAGGTAATCCGTGATCTTCGGCGCGCCCTTCGCGATCTCCCCGCAGACGGGGCTCTTGCAGTCGAGGATGCGCATCGGGTTGCGGTCCAGCCGCTCGCGGCACGTCTCGCAGAGCTCGTCCTTGCGCGCGGAGAAGTACGCCTTGAGCGCCTTGTGGTACTCGGCGCGGCAGGTCGGGCAGCCGATGGAGTTGACTGCGAGCGACACGTCCCCCCACAGGCCGAGCCGCTCGAAGATCGAGACCGCCATCGCGATGACCTGCGCGTCCGCCGCCGGTTCCGCCGCGCCGAACATCTCCACGCCGAACTGGTGCAGCTCGCGCATCCGCCCGGCCTGCGGCTTCTCGTAGCGGTAGCAGGTGGTCTTGTAGTAGTATTTCTGCGGGTAGCCGCCGTTGAACAGCCCGCCCTCGAGCATCGCGCGGACCACGCCCGCCGTGCCCTCGGGCCGCAGCGTCACGGAACGCCCGCCCTTGTCCTCGAAGGTGTACATCTGCTTCTCGACGACGTCCGTCGTCTCGCCCACGGAACGCAGGAACAGCTCCGTGTGCTCGAACACCGGCGTGCGGATCTCCGCGAAGCCGTTCAGCCTCGCTTCGTCGGCCATGACGTTTTCGACCGCCGTCCATTTTTCCGATTCGCCGGGCAGGAGATCTCTCGTCCCCTTCGGCGCTTTTGTGATCAGTTCCATGTTGACTCCTTTCTGCCGCCCCTCTCGCGAAGAGGCGGATCAAAACCGGCAGGGCGCGGAAAAAAAGACGCCCCTTACCCGCGAAAAGCAGGTAAGGGACGAATTTCGGTTCGTGGTGCCACCCTTGTTCAGGGGACAAAACGCCCCCTCTCAAAATTCCTTAACGCGGAAAACGCACTTTCGTGCGGCTCGCGGGGTGTCGTTCGCCGTGCGCCGCTCACGCGGCTCTCAGCCTTGGGGGTCTCGGGCCCTTCACGCGAA
>CANQIG010000128.1 GCA_947623765.1 uncultured Clostridia bacterium
GCTGCTACGGTTCCTTCATCTACTGGGACTACGAGCAGACCGAGGCCGACCAGAAGATCGCCGAGATGTGCGCTGAGTACCAGGAGAAGAAGGAAGAGTTCGAGATCGCCGAGCGCGAGCGCATGGAGCGGGAGTACGCCGAGCAGGTGCGCAAGGCCGAAGAGGCCCGCATTGAGGCTGAGAAGCGGCGCAAGGAGCGCGAGGCCAAGCACATGCAGGTCGAGGCCAACTACGTCGAAACCCCCGTTGACTACTTCCTCACCAACGTGATCGACCCGCGCTTCTCCAAGCTGGACGGCGTTTCCGCGTACGAGGCGGTCCTGCGGCGCTGCGGCAGCAAGCTCGGCGCGCAGGTCGACACCGGATGGGTCGTCTGCGGCAGGGAAGCGCTTGCCCCGTTTTTGGAGCGCAATCTCCCCTATTTGCGCTCCATCCACCACAAGGACGTCGTCTCCGTGACGGACGACCCCGCGGCGACGCAGAACGCGCCCTTGGGGCTTGGCATCGAGGAGAACCGCGCCGCCTTTGATTTTGCCGTGGCGCACGGCCTCGGGCAGATCGTGGACTTGGACAACAGCGCAGGAGATCTCCTGGAAGACCTGGAACGCTCCGCCGCGTACTTAAGAAGCCTCGTGGAGGAATAAACTGCGTCCGAGGGACCTGCGCAGAGAACAGGCCGTGTAAAGAGAAGATAACAGTGAAGAGCGGAGAGCTGTGTTTTAGCCTCTCCGCTCTTTTTTCTCCCGTTTTCGGCTTGTAAAATGCCTTGTCCTGTGCTATACTGAGGCCAGAAAGCAGGACCGAAACAAAACTCCATGCATTTGCAGAAACGGGGGATTCCAAAACGATGTATACACTGAAAACGCGGGAGATCCCGCTCGACGAAAGCTACGATGTCATTGTGATCGGCGGCGGCCCCGCCGGGTGTACCGCTGCGGCTTCGGCCGCGCGAGAGGGAGCGAGAACGCTTCTGATCGAGGCGACCGGGTCCCTTGGCGGCATGGGCACTTCTGGGCTCGTGCCGGCGTGGTGCCCCTTCTCCGATCTCGAAAAGATCATCTACTGCGGCATGGCGGAAACGGTCTTTGCGCGCTCCAAGGCCGCGACGCCGCACGTGCGGGAGGAGGACATGGACTGGGTGCCGATCAGCCCCGAGGATCTGAAACAGATCTACGACGATCTGATGGAGGAGTACGGTGTCGACGTACTCTTCAACACGTTCCTCTGCGACGCGGAAACCGAAGACGGCGCGGTGAAGGCCGTCGTGGTCTCCAACAAATCCGGGCTTTCCGCGTTCCGCGCGAAGGTCTTTGTGGACAGCACCGGCGACGGCGACCTCGCCGTGATGGCGGGCGCGTCGTATGAATTCGGGGAAAACGGCGGCGAGCCGATGCCCTCGTCGCTCTGCTTCATCCTGACGAACGTGGATTTCTACGCCTTTCAGTACCACCCGAAGTACGGCGCGGTCCAAGGCGGGATGCACCCCAACAACCCGAAGAGCTTCGTGCACCTGCTCCCTGCGGACGCGCGCTACCCCGACATCGTGGACACGCACCTGTGCAGCAACATCATCGGGCCGGGCGCCGTCGGCTTCAACGCGGGGCACCTGTTCGGTCTCGATTCCACCGACCCGAAAAGCGTCTCCGCTGCGATGATCCGCGGCAGACGGATCGCCCGGCAGTACCGGGACGCGCTCGCGTCGTACTTCCCGGAGGCGTTCGGGAACGCGTATCTCGTTGCGACCGCGCCCGTCATGGGCATCCGCGAATCCCGGCGCATCGTCGGCGACTACACGCTGACGGTGGAGGACTACGCGAACAAGGCCGATTTCCCGGACGAGATCTGCCGGAACAGCTATTATCTCGACATCCACTACACGCAGGAGGAGCTGCAGCGCCTCGCGGAGGGCAAGATCGACGAGAACGCCCGGCGCGCCCGGTACGGCCCGGGGGAATCGCACGGCATCCCGTACCGCTCGCTGCTGCCGGTGGGCGTGAAGAACGTCATCGTGGCGGGCCGCTCGATCTCCTGCGACAAGCGCATCCAGGGCTCCGTCCGCGTGATGCCCGTCTGCCTCGCGATGGGCGAAGCTGCGGGCGCTGCCGCCGCGTTCGCCGCCTCGGGCGACGGGGACATCCACCGCGTCGATACCCGCCGCCTGCGCGCGCGTCTGCGCGAGATGGGCGCATATTTCCACGGGGAGACCTGACTGCTCGGGGAGCTGCTTAGCAGAAAATTGCTTTTTTTGCCCAAAACCAAAACCGCCGGTATCCGTGCGGGTTCAACGACATCGAACCCTTCAACCGCACGTTCAAATCGCTCGTAGGCGTATCGCCCACGCAGTACCGCGCGTCCACGCGCCAGAAAGCTAAATGATGCTCACCGGTGCTTTTTTGGCTTGCCGGGAGATTGCGGGACTTGCAAGCCGCACCCCAAAAAAAGGTTCATTTCCGATCCTGAAATCACCAGCCCGATCTTTCACGGAGGTCTCTTATGATCATTGGAGAAGTGTGTTTACAGACGAACGGCGTGCCGAGACTTGCAAACTTATATAAGCGGCTGCTCGAAGTGGAAAACGACTGTCAGGATGAGAACCATCAGTTTATTCTCACCGAAGGAACCGCGCTGACCGTTTACAACGACGGAATGCGGAAAAACGATCAGAACCAGAACATCATCCTAGCCTTTACAATCGAGGATGTGGAGCGGGAATACGAGAAGGTTTTGGCGTTGGGCGCAAAGATCGATCATAGAGGGACCCACCAAACGGCCATGGGGCGCCGTGAACATGAGCTTTTACGACCCCGACAACAACGTGATCTTCCTGCGGAGCTTTCCGAAAGAAGGGTGAATATTCGCGTAGAGTTTTCGCGGACCCGGTTGCAAAATCCCGCAAAGCGTGGTATGCTTTTCTCGGAAAAGGAGGAAACTCTATGCCCATCCACGAAAGCCAGCTGCGTTACATGGAATACATTCACCGGGAAAACGACGACCGGCACCACACGGATTCGGAGAACGCGTACCAGTACGACCTCCTGCGCATGGGGGATGAACGCGCGGTCGAGGAGAGCATCCGGATGTTTTCGAGCTCTCTGCCCGGCCATCTCTCCAACGATCCGCTCCGGAACTACAAATACCGCTTTGTGGCGTCCATTGCGCTCGCGAGCCGGGCGGCGATCCTCGGCGGCCTTCCCTCCGAGCGCGCGCTCAACATCAGCGACCTGTTCATCCAGCAGATGGACCGGCTCTCCACCGTCGACGAGGTGAAGACGCTGCACGCCGAGATGTTCGCGTTCTACGTGAAGGAGATCCAAAAGATCCGCAAGGAGCACATCTATTCAAAGCCCGTGACGCAGTGCATCTCGTACATCGAAAACCACCTGCACGAGCCGATCCGTGTGGCGGATCTCGCGGCGCTGGCGGAACTCAACCCGAGCTACCTCTCGACGCTCTTCAAAAAGGAAACCGGACAGACCGTCTCCGGATATGTGCTCGCGCGGCGCATCGAGGCGGCGGAGAATATGCTCAAATTCTCCGGCTTTTCCTATGCGGAGATCGCCGCGATCCTCTCTTTCAGCTCGCAGAGCCACTTTGTCCGCGTCTTCAAGCAGGAGACCGGCTTCACGCCCCGGAAGTACCGCAACAAATTCTTCGTCGCCCCGGAGGAGGCGGCAGCCGCCCGTGCGCTCATCCCAAAATAAAACAAAGCTATCCAACGGCAGAGGTTCCGCGCTCCGGAGTCCCTGCCGTTTTGTCTCACAAAGCCCCGCCATAGTGGCGGGGTTGAAAATAGACTAACCGATGAGGGAGGCAAAAGAACTCCTGCCAGTCAAGCTAAAACACACATCAAGAGAATGTGAATATGCCAGAGGCATATAACAACACGAACCGTTTAGCACATACGACATAGAATTGCAAGGATCACATCGAATTAGCGCCGAAGTACAGAAGGAAGGTGTTCTGTAAGGGAAAGCCCCCGGCTTCGCCGGGGGCTTCATTTTTGCGTCATTCCGCCGGACCTTCCGCTTTCGGCGTTTCCGTTTCTGTACTCTCGCCCGTCTCCGTGAAGGTATACTTCCCGTCCGAGAAGCCGCAGACGTACTTCTTCCCCGCAAGGATTCTGCCCTCCAGCATCTCCTCCGAAAGCGGATCTTCGATCTTGCTCCGGATCGCCCTGCGGAGTGGACGCGCGCCGTAGACCGGGTCGAACCCGGCGTTCGCCACGGCGTCGACCGCTTCATCGGAGAAGGTCACTTCGATCTCCATCTCGCGAAGCTGCGTCCTGAGCCCCTCGAGCATCTTTCCGGCGATCTTCCGGATGTCCTCGTGGAGGAGCTTCCGGAATACGATGATGTCGTCCACACGGTTGATAAACTCCGGGCGGAACACCTTCTTGAGCTCGCCCATCACAAGGTCTCTGGTGCGCTCAAAGTCGTTTTCCGCAGCGTTCCCCGCGTCCGCCGTGAGGAAGCCTAGGCGCTCCTGCTGCTTCTCCGTGATGAGGCGCGCGCCGATATTGGAGGTCATGATGATGATGGTGTTCTTGAAGTTCACGACCTTGCCCTGCGCGTCCGTGAGCCGCCCGTCGTCAAGGATCTGCAGCAGCATATTGAAGACGTCGGGATGCGCTTTTTCGATCTCGTCGAACAGGAGGACCGAATACGGCTTCCGGCGCACCGCCTCGGTGAGCTGGCCGCCCTCGTCGTAGCCGACGTATCCCGGAGGCGAGCCGACGAGCCGCGACACCGTGTGCTTCTCCATGTACTCCGACATATCGAGCCGGATCATGGCTTTCTCGTCGCCGAACATCGCCTCGGCGAGCGCCTTGCAGAGCTCCGTCTTGCCGACGCCGGTCGGCCCGAGGAAGATGAACGAGCCGATCGGGCGGTTCTTGTCCTTGAGGCCGACGCGTCCCCTGCGGATCGCGCGGGAGATCGCCGTCACGGCCTCATCCTGCCCGACGACGCGCTGATGCAGCAGGGATTCGAGCTTGAGCAGCCGCTCGCTCTCCTCCTGCGTCAGCTGCACGACCGGGATGCCGGTCCACATCGCGACGATCTCCGCGATGTCCTCCGCCTTCACGACCGAATTGCTGCGCTCGCTCCGCGCGGCCCATTCGTTTTTCTTCTGCTCGAGCTCGTCGTTCAGCGCCTTCTGCCTGTCGCGCAGCTCGGCGGCGCGCTCGAAGTTCTGCTCATTGACCGCCGCAGCCTTCTCCAGTTCGACCTCCTTGACCTTTTTCTCGATCTCCTGCAGGTCCTCCGGGGCCGTATAGGTCCGCAGCCGCACGCGGGACGCGGCCTCGTCGACGAGGTCGATGGCTTTATCTGGCAGGAAGCGGTCCGCGATGTACCTCGAGGACAGCTTCACCGCGCTCTCGATCGCCTCGTCGGTGATCTGCACCTTGTGGTGCGCCTCATAGCGGTCCTTCAGCCCATGGAGGATCTGGACCGTCTCCTCCTCGGTCGGCTCCCCGACCGTCACCGGCTGGAACCGGCGTTCCAGCGCGGCGTCCTTCTCGATGTATTTCCGGTATTCGTTCAGCGTCGTCGCGCCGATGACCTGAAAATCCCCGCGCGCGAGGGCGGGCTTCAGGATGTTCGCCGCGTCGGTGGAGCCCTCCGCAGAGCCAGCGCCGATGATCGTATGCAGCTCGTCGATGAAGAGGATCACGTTCCCGTCGCGCTTGACCTCGTCGATCGCAGCCTTGATGCGCTCCTCGAAGTCGCCGCGGTACTTCGATCCCGCGACCATGCCGGTGAGGTCCAGCGAGACGAGCCGCTTGCCCTTGAGGAGTTCCGGTACCTCGCCCTCCTGGATCTTGAGCGCCAGGCCCTCGGCCACCGCGGTCTTGCCGACGCCCGGCTCCCCGATGAGCACCGGATTGTTCTTCGTCCGGCGGGAGAGGATCTGGATCACGCG
>CANQIG010000129.1 GCA_947623765.1 uncultured Clostridia bacterium
ATGCGCCTCGGGCAGCTCTCCGGGCTCGAGCGCGAGAAGATCTACGCGGAGCAGAAGGAGCTCCTCGCGAAGATCGCCGACTACGAGGACATCATCGCGAGCGAGCCGCGCCGCTTCGGGATCATCAAGGACGAAGCGATCGAGATGAAGAAAAAGTTCGGCGACGAGCGGCGCACCGAGATCGCGGCGGTCAGCGGCGAAATGGACGTCGAGGACCTGATCCCCTCCGAGGAATGCGTCGTGACCATGACCGACTTCGGCTACGTGAAGCGCCAGACGCTCGACACGTACCGCACGCAGCGGCGCGGCGGGCGCGGCGTCTCCGGCATGAGCCGCCGGGAGGAGGACGTCGCGACGACGCTGTTCCTCGCGAACACGCACGATTACGTGCTGTTCTTCTCCGACCGGGGCCGGATGTACCGGCTCAAGTGCTACGAGATCCCGGAGGGCGCGCGCACGGGCCGCGGGATGAACATCACGAACCTGCTGCCGATCACGCCGGAGGAGCGCATCACCTCGATGCTGCGCGTCACGGCGGCGCAGGAGAACGGGTACCTCGTCATGGTGACGAAGAACGCGGTGATCAAGCGCGTCGAGCTCGCGGCGTTCCAGAACATCCGCAAGAGCGGGCTGATCGCGCTCGACCTCAACGAGGGCGACACGCTGCGCTGGGTCGCGCTGACGAACGGGGACGAGGAGCTGCTCGTCGCGACGAAGCGCGGCATGGCGATCCGGTTCCACGAGCTGGACGTGCGCGAGATGGGCCGCCAGGCGCGCGGCGTGCGTGCGATCCGGCTGGACGAGGGCGACGAGGTCGTCGGGCTGAGCGTCCCGCATGAGGGCGACCTCGTGCTGACGGTCTCGGAGACCGGCTACGGGCGGCTCTCCCCCGTCTCGGATTACCGCCTGCAGAGCCGCGGCGGCAAGGGCCTGACGAATTACCACACCGAAAAATTCGGCGACGTCGCGTCGATCCGCTGCATCGACCCGGCTCAGACCGATCTGATCCTCATCACGGACGACGGCGTGATCATCCGCATCGAGGCGGAGAGCGTGCGCGTCTGCGCGCGGCCCTCGAAGGGCGTGCGGCTGATGAAGCCGAACGACGGCGCGAAGGTCATCAATGTGGCCGAAGCGCCCCGCGCCGGGACGGAGGACGCACCGTTCGAGCCCGCCCCGGAGACGGACGGCGGCGCGACGGACGAGGAGCCGGAAGAGGGGACGGAAGAATAAGCCGGAAACGGAAGAGGGCTTCGCGGGTGCGGAGCCCTTTTTTGCGTGACGGTAGGCTCCTTTTTTGCCGCAGAGGCACCGCGCGGGGACGGAAGACGCACCGTTCGAGCCCGCTTCGGAGGCGGACGACGGCGCGCCGGACGAGGAACCGGAAGACGAGACAGAAGAATAAGCCGGAAACGGAAAGGGGCTTCGCGGATGTGAGGCCCTTTTTTGCCGCAATTTTCGATGTGGTCGTAGGTAGGATTTTAACGGGAATGGGCGGAGGTTGAAGCGCGCGGGGCGGCATTTGAGCGGTACGGACGACCGGTCTTTTTTGCGGAATGGCTGTCGGGAAGGAGGACGCGGCGATCTTGATCTTTGACGAGCCGACCGCGGCGCTCGACGCGCGCGCCGAGCACGAGATCTGCCGCAAGTTCTCCGACCGGACCGAGGGCAGGATGGCGGTCCTGTGTTTCGCGCGGAAAATTTTTTCCGCCGACGGCTTTCCCCTTTTCACTTTTTAAGGCGGCGGGCCTGCGGTAAACCGGTCCGTGTAGCTGTGCGGCACAGGCTCTTTCAGGGGTCTGCATGAAGCCGCTGGTTTCGCAGGCGGTCCTGCGTTTTACCCGGAAAAAATTTTTTCCGCCGACGGGTTTCCCCTTTTCACTTTTTAAGGCGGCGAGCGTGCAGACCGGTCCGTGCGGGTGTGTCGGGAACAGGTCCTGTCCGGGACTGCACGAAGCTGTCGGTTTCGTCGACGGTCCTGTGTTTCGCGCGGAAAATTTTTTCTGCCGACAGCTTCCCCTTTTTCACCTTTTTAGGCGGCGGCCGTGCGGGAAGCCGGTCCGTGCGGCTATGACCGGCAACAGGTCCTTTCCGGGTCTGCACGAAGCCGCCCGTTTCATCGGCGGTCCTGTGTTTTGCGGAAAAAAATTTTTTCCGGCGACGGGTTTCCCCTTTTTTCACCTCTTCGCCGTGCTATACTTGTCCTGCGAGGCGAGGAAAGGGGCGAGGGGCATGGCGGAACAGGAACGGGAGCTTCTCCTGCTGCCGACGGACGCCATCTCGCCGAACCCGGACCAGCCGCGGAGCGTGTTCTCCGCGGACGAGCTCGACCGGCTCGCGGAGAGCATCCGGGAGAACGGCGTCCTGCAGCCGATCCTCGTGCGGCAGGGCGAGGCGGGGTACATTCTGATTGCGGGGGAGCGCCGGTGGCGCGCCGCGATCCTCGCGGGCCTTGCGCGCATCCCGGCGATCCTGGAGGAGCGCACGCCCGATGACGCCGCGCTGATCGCGCTGATCGAGAATATGCAGCGCAGCGACCTCACGTTCTTCGAGGAGGCCGTCGCGATCAAGGCGCTCTTGGAGCGCACCGGCCTGACGCAGGAGGAGACCGCGCGGCGGCTCGGCATGAGCCAGTCCGCGCTTGCGAACAAGCTGCGGCTGCTTCGGCTCTCCCCCGCCGAGCGGCAGATCATCCTGGAAAATGGCCTTTCCGAGCGCCACGCGCGGGCTCTGCTCCGCGCGGAGGATGAGAATCTGCGCGGCGCGATTCTGAAAGAGACCGTGACGCGGCGCTTGAACGTCGCGCAGACGGAATCGCTCGTCTCCGCGCGCGTGGCGGCGAAGGCCGCGCAGAAGCGGCCGAAGCGCATTTTCATCGCGAAGGACGTGCGGCTCTTCCTGAACACGTTCGACCGCGCGGTGACGGTCATGAAAGCCGCAGGCATCCGGGCTGTCTCGCAGCGCCGGGAGACGGACGAGTACTTTGAGTGCGTCGTCCGCATCCCGAAATCCGATTCGAGTACGAGGTAAACCCATTCCCTTATTCATTTCCCACAACGGAGAAGGACCGAGGCTTTGTCCCCGGCCCTTCTTCGTGTTTCACGTGAAACCTTCACCGCTTCCCCCATTTTTTCGATTTTCCGCGCCGTTTCCTCTTTTCTTTCTCCTCGGAGTGTGCTATAATAGCGGGGTACACGGGAAAAACGAAGTTTCGGCTTTCCTTCTGCAAGGGATGGGAAGGCGGAGCGGAACGGCCCGGCGTGCTGGACGGAGATTTGAACTCACCTTTCCAAACGGAGGGTGGGAAAGGAGGGGGAAATGGGAAAGGTCATCGCGATCGCGAACCAAAAGGGCGGCGTCGGGAAGACGACGACGGCTGTGAACCTCGCGGCGGCGCTCAGCGCGAAGGGCAAGAATGTTTTGCTCTGCGACGTCGATCCGCAGGGGAACGCGACGAGCGGTGTCGGATTCGACCGGCGCGGGCTGCGCGCGCGTATTACATCGTATGACGTGCTGATCAACGGCGCGAAGGCGCGCGACGGCGTGCAGAAGACATCGTTTTCCGGGCTTTCCGTTTTGCCCTCCGACGCGGACCTCGCCGCGGCGGAGATCGAGCTCGCGGAGAAGGCGCACCGGGATTCGATCCTCAAGGAGGCGCTCTCCCCCATCCGCGGCGCGTACGATTTCGTCCTCATCGACTGTCCCCCCTCGCTCGGGCTCGTCACGACGAACGCGCTCGTCGCCGCGGACACGGTATTGATCCCGGTGCAGTGCGAATACTATGCGCTGGAGGGGCTTTCGCAGCTGATGAACTCGGTGCAGGCCGTGAAGCGGAAGTTCAACGAGCGGCTGGAGCTCGAGGGCGTGCTGCTCACGATGTACGACGGGCGGCTCAACCTGACGCAGCAGGTCGTCGCGGAGATCAAGAAGTATTTTCCCCGGAAGGTCTTCTCGGCGGTGATCCCGCGCTCGGTGCGCGTCTCGGAGGCGCCGAGCTTCGGGCAGCCGGTGCTCTACTACGATAAAAACAACCGAGGGGCCTTGGCGTACGGCGCGCTCGCCGACGAGATCCTGCGCAGCGGCCGCTGAGGGTGTTTCACGTGAAACATTTGTGGAAAGGGAGGGAAAGGACTTGGCAAAGAAAGGTGGACTGGGCCGGGGCCTGAGCGCGATCTTCGAGGAGAACGCGCGCGGGGACGCGGGCGTCGTCGAGCTGAAGCTCGGCGAGATGGAGCCGAACCGGGACCAGCCGCGGACGACATTTGACGACGAAGCGCTCGGGGAGCTGGCGGATTCGATCCGGCAGCACGGCATTTTGCAGCCGATCCTCGTGCGGCCCCTGCTCTCCGGAGGGTACCAGATCGTCGCCGGTGAGCGGCGGTGGCGCGCGGCGCGTATGGCCGGGCTTTCCGAAGCGCCGGTGCTCATCCGCGAGCTCTCCGACGGGGAGGTCACGCAGATCGCGCTGATCGAGAACCTGCAGCGGGAGGACCTCAGTCCGCTCGAGGAGGCGAAGGGGTACCGCGCGCTGATGGAGCAGCACGGGATGACGCAGGAGGAGACGGCCCGCGTCGTCGGGAAGAGCCGGTCGGCGGTGACGAACACGATGCGGCTCTTGAACCTCGCCGAGGAGGTCCAGAAGATGGTCGAGGACGGGACGCTCTCGGCGGGCCACGCCCGCGCGCTGCTCTCGATCCCGGACGGGAAGGCGCAGACCGACGCGGCGAAGCGCGTCGTGCGGGACGGGCTGTCCGTCCGCGAGACGGAACGGCTTGCCAAGCGGACCGCCGAGGAACGCAAGGCCGCCCCGAGGACGAAAAAGCTCCAATATTACAGCGAGGCCGAGCTCGCGCTGACCGACACGCTGCACCGCGCGGTGCGCGTGACGGGAAGCCCGAAGAAGGGCGCGCTGACGATCGAATTTTACGGCGAGGACGACCTCAAGGCGCTCCTCGAGGAACTGAAACTGCAGTAAACGGGGCTCCATGCTCCGAAGAGAGGGATAAAAAATGATCGATATCAAATTCTTACGTGAAAATCCAGACGCCGTCCGGGAGAACATCAAAAAGAAGTTCCAGGACGAAAAGCTGCCGCTCGTTGACGAAGTGATCGCGCTCGACGCGGAAAAACGCCAGACGCAGCAGAAGGCGGACGGCCTGAGAGCCTCGCGGAACAAGCTCTCCAAGGAGATCGGCGGGCTGATGAAGCAGGGCAAGCGCGACGAGGCCGAGCAGGTCAAGGCCGAGGTCAACGCGCAGAGCGAGGAGCTCCTCGCCGCCGAGGCGAAGGAGAAGGAGCTCGACGAGAAGATCCTGAAGATCATGATGACGATCCCGAACATCATCGACCCCTCCGTGCCGATCGGGAAGGACGACAGTGAGAACGTCGAGGTCCAGCGCTACGGCGAGCCCGTCGTCCCGGACTTCGAGATCCCCTACCACACCGACATCATGGAGAGCCTCGCGGGCGTCGACATGGACGCGGCGCGCCGCGTCGCCGGGAACGGGTTCTACTATCTGATTGGGGACGTCGCGCGGCTCCATTCGTCGATCCTGTCCTACGCGCGGGACTTCATGATCGGTCGAGGCTTCACCTACGTGATCCCGCCGTACATGATCCGCCGGGACGTCGTGAACGGCGTCATGAGCTTCGCGGAGATGGACGCGATGATGTACAAGATCGAGGGCGAGGACCTCTACCTCATCGGCACGAGCGAGCATTCGATGATCGGCCGGTTCATCGACCAGATCCTCCCGGAGAGCAGTCTGCCGCGGACGCTGACGAGCTTCTCCCCCTGCTTCCGCAAGGAAAAGGGCGCGCACGGCGTGGAGGAGCGCGGCGTGTACCGCATCCACCAGTTCGAGAAGCAGGAGATGATCGTCGTCTGCAAGCCGGAGGATTCGATGAAGTGGTACGACG
>CANQIG010000130.1 GCA_947623765.1 uncultured Clostridia bacterium
AGTCGAGCGTCTTGCGCGCCTCCCCCGCCTCAAAGACGTGGGAGAAGACCTCGAAGCCCGCCGCCCTCAGCTGCGCGGCGACCGCCTCCCCGTAGATCGGGAAGACGTTCGTGTCGCTGACGATCATCGCGCGGCTCCCGGCCTTGAAGAGCGGCTTCACCCGCTCCCCGAGCAGACCCAGCGCGCCGTTTTCGACGATCACGTCGTACGGGCGGTCCGTGTTGATGGTGAGGATCATGTCCATTCCCCTTTATCCGTTATTCTGTCAGCCGAAGCGTTCCTTCCGCTCTCTCGCCATTTCGAGCAGCGACGTCAGCGACTCGCGGTCGCCCTGCCGCACGGCGTCGCGAAAGCGCGTGAGGTTCTTCAAAAGCTCGTCCGTCTCCGCCGCGAGCGCGTCGCGGTTCGCGAGGAAGAGATCGGTCCAGAGCGCGGCGTTGATCCGCGCCACGCGGGAGACGTCGCGGTAGCTCCCCGCGGAAAATCCCGCGTGGTGCTCGCATTCCGGGCTCATCACATAGGCGCACGCCAGAAGATGCGGCACCTGCGAGGTGTAGGCGATCCGCCGGTCGTGCTCCGCGGCGGTGCAGTGCTCGATGCGCGCGAAGCCCATCGCCCGCGCGAGGCGTTCCAGCGTCTCCACCGCCGTCTGCGGCGCATCGCCCGGCACGAGGATATACGACGCCCCGGTGAAAAGCCCGGCGTCGCTCGCGGCAAAGCCGCTCATCTCCTTGCCCGCCATCGGGTGCCCGCCGACATACGTGAAGCCGAATTTCCGGCTGAGTGCCGTCAGCGCGGGGACGACGAACCCCTTGATCCCGCACGCGTCGCTGACGATGCAGTCCTTCGCGATGTGCGCGCCGTTCTCCTCCACGTAGCGGACCACGTCCTCCGGGTAGAGGCAGAGGTACACGACGTCGCAGGAGGCGAGCGTCTCCGGGGCGGCGACCCCGTCGATCGCCCCAAACGACGACGCGTCGAGCAGCACGTCCGGGTCGGTGTCGAAGCCGAACACCTCGTGTGCGGTGTTCGCCTTGAGCGCCTTCGCGATGGACCCGCCGATCAGCCCGAGGCCGATCACCGCGACCCGCATCACAGCCCCCGGACGGTCTTCGTGACCGCGCCGACCTTCTCCGCGAGCCGGTCGAACTGATCGGGCGTGATGGACTGCGCGCCGTCGCAGAGCGCGTGGCTCGGGTCGTTGTGGACCTCGATGATGAGGCCGTCCGCGCCGACCGCCGCCGCCGCGAGCGCCAGCGGCTCGACGAGCCAGCTGATGCCGCTCGCGTGGCTCGGGTCGATGATGACCGGCAGATGCGTCAGGCGCTTTAAGATCGGCACGGCGGAGATGTCGAGCGTGTTCCGCGTGAACGTCTCATACGTCCGGATGCCGCGCTCGCAGAGTATCACCTGCTCGTTGCCGCCCGCCATGATGTATTCCGCGCTCATCAGCAGCTCCTCGATGGTGTTCGCGAGGCCGCGCTTGAGGAGGATCGGCTTGTTCACATGGCCGAGTTCGCGCAAAAGCTCGAAGTTCTGCATATTCCGCGCGCCAATCTGGATCACGTCCACGTCCTCAAAAAGCGGCAGGTGCTCGATGCTCATCAGTTCCGTGACGATCGGCAGGCCCGTCTCCGCCTTGGCCTCCTTTAAGAGCTCCAGCCCTTCGGCCTTGAGCCCGGAGAACGCGTACGGCGAGGTGCGCGGCTTGAACGCGCCGCCGCGCAGGAACGTCGCCCCGGCGGCCTTCACGCGCGCCGCCACCGAGCAGATCTGCTCGCGCGATTCCACCGAGCACGGCCCGGCGATCAGCGCGAGCGAGCCGTCTCCGATGACCGCGTTCTCGTTGACGCGCACGACGGTGTCGTCCGGATGGAACTTGCGGTTCGCTTTCTTGTACGGCTCCTGCACGCGCTTCACGCTCTCGACGATGGGCTGCGCCGCGATGTACTCGTCGTCCACCGCGGCGGTGTCGCCGAGCAGACCGAGCACCGTGGAGTGCGTGCCGACCCATGTGTTGACCGTCACCTCATATTTCCGGGTGAGCATCTCGATGAAGCTTTTGACCTTCTCTTCTTCCTGGTTCCGTTTGAGTACGATGATCATTTTTTGTCCCTTCCTTATCCGAAAAGCTGCCGGCGGACCGAAGCGCCGCATGAAAAAAGCGGAGCCCGCGGCTCCGCCATTCTGCAAATCAAACCCCGCAGTTTTCCCCGGTCGCTCCGCGCGTCAGACGCGCGGGCCGGAGCAGACGTTGCCGACATTTTTGGCGCACGACGAATAGCGCACGCGGTAAAATCGTGCGCTCTCAAAAGCGGTAAATCGCCGTGTACCGGGGTTTTGTGTCATGTGCGTCTCTCCTGCTCAGAGTTCTGAAAAGATTATAGCCGTTCCGGGCCGTTTTGTCAAGCCCTTTCTTTTCCGCGCTTCCCGCCGCGCCGCACCGGCCACCGCGTGCGGAACGCGGATTCCGGCAGCGAAACGCCGTGCATCTCGGCGATCCGCCGCGCAACGACCGAGACCGGCGCCCCGGCCTCCACGGTCCGGTCCGCCCCCGCGAGGTACTTCGGCCTGCGCTCGGCGAGCAGCCGGTCGATCACCGCGCCGCGGTCCGGCACCTGCAAAAGCGGGCGCTTCGTGTCGTTTTTCAGCCGCTCCTTGAGCGCCGCCGCCGGGACGTCGAGAAAATAGACCGTCCCGCCGCCCTCCCGGAACGCCCGGACGTTCTCCGGGTTCATCAGCGTCCCGCCGCCGGAGGCGACGACATAGCATTTCTCCTTCGCGAGCTCCCGGACGGTCTCGGCCTCGAGCGCGCGGAACCGCGCCTCGCCCTCGTCCGCGAAGATCTCCCGCACGGTCTTCCCGGCCCGCTCCTCGATATAGCGGTCCATATCCACGAAGCGCATCCGGAGCGCGCGCGCCAGCACCCTGCCGACCGTCGTCTTTCCACAGCCCATAAACCCGCTCAAAATGATATTGCCGCGGCTTTCCCTTTCCACAGCGGCTCTCCCCTTTCTTCCCGTTTGCCCCGGCGTCACACGCCGAACCGTTGGACGGTCTCCTGCTCCGCCGCCGCGACGATCCGCGCCACGTCCTCCCGGCGGAACTCCCCGCCGTACCAGATCTGATGCGCCGCCGCAGCCTGTCCCACCAGCATCTCCATGCCGCCGACCGCCGTCTTTCCGAGGCGTTTCGCGATCTTCAAAAACTCCGTCTCCACGGGGTTGTACACCGCGTCAAAGACCGCGTCGGTCCGCGCGATCACGTCCTCCCCGACAATGCTCTCCCCGGCGTTCGGGTACATCCCGACCGACGTGCAGTTGACCGCGAGGTCGTAGCGTCTGTTCTCCGCGCCGAGCGTCTCGTAATCCAGCGCGCGGAACTTCCCGTCCGGCGAGAGCTTTTTCAGCTCGTGGACCAGCGCGCGCCCGCCCTGCAGCGAGGCGCTCCGGCAGACGACGTCCAGCTCGAGCTTCCGTCCCCGCAGCGCGCACTCAAAGGCGATCGCCCGCGCCGCGCCGCCCCGCCCGAGCAGCAGGATGCGCCCGGCAAGCGTCAGCGACGCGCTCTCCAGCGCGAGGCGGAACCCCGCGCCGTCGGTCGTATAGCCTGCGGTCATCCCGTCTTCGTTCTTCACGGTGTTCACGGAGCCGAACAGCCGCGCCCTGCCGTCGAGCCGATCCAAAAACGGGAAGATCGCGGCCTTGTGCGGGATCGTCACGTTCAGCCCGTCATACGCCCGCAGGCGCTCCCAATCCTTCGCGAGATCGGGCACGTCCAGCGCGTCGTACGTCGGGGAAAGCCCCGAGAGCGCGAAAAGCTGTCTGTGGATCATCGGGGACATCGTGTGGGCGATCGGGTGCCCGATGACGGCAAAACGCAGTTTCTCCACAAAAACACGGCCTTTCTGAAAGAAAATTTTAAAATGGTATTGACAAACGCGGGCTCTCTCAATACAATGGATATGAGGTACAGCATAGATTGTACCACGTCCGGGGCCTTTTGTCTAGGGAGGTTCTGCATAAATCGAACGGGCGCGACGCACGGCCGGATTTACGCAGAGGCTCCCGAGACGGTATGATCGGGACTCGGACGATCCCACGGATACAGGAGGGTGAAAATCATGGTACTGGAGAAGGTCATTGAGATCGTCGCCGAACAGCTCGGCCTGGATCCCGCCGACATCACGGAGCATTCCAACCTCGTGGACGACCTCGGCGCGGACTCCCTGAGCGTCGTGGATCTCATCATGTCCGTCGAAGACGAATTCGGCGTGACGATCCCGGATGAAGAAGTGGAAAACATCCGTACGATCGATCAGGTCGTGCAGTTCATCGAGAACAACCAGTAATCGCTGAACCCCTTGCGCGTTACCCCTTAGGCATGAAAAGCAGCCCGGAGATCCGGGCTGCTTTTTTTCGTGTCCGTTACGCCTCGTACCGCCCGAAGCGCTTCACCATGCTGAGCAGGTGCTGCACGGCCTTCTGCATCTCCTCGAGCGTCACGCGCCCCGCTTTATAGCCGTCGAGGATCTGCGCGATCACCGGCGGGCCGCCGGGCATGACGACGTCGTTGCCGGCCGCCACCGCGTCCGCGCCGTCCACGACGGTGTCCATGTCGCCCCAGTCCGTGACGACCACGCCGTCGAATCCCCACTCCTCGCGCAGGATATGCGTGCAAAGGTCCTTGTTCCCGCCCGCAAACGTGCCGTTGATCCGGTTGAAGGAGGTCATGATACACCGCAGGTCCGCTTCCTTCACCAGCCGCTCGAACGGTTTGAGATAGAGCTCGCGGACCGCGCGCTCCGTGAGGATGGAATCCACCGCGTCATAGGCTTTCTTCGTGCTGCCGCGCCGGTAGGTCTCCTGCTCGTTCACGGCGAAATGCTTCGCGCAGACGAGCACGGGGTGGTTCTCCTGCACGCCCTTCGCCTCGGCCACGGCGCACGCGGCGGAGAGGAACGGGTCCTCGGAGAGATATTCAAAGTTCCGGCCGCCGAGCGGGTGCCGCTGCAGGTTCACCGCCGGGGCGAGCCACACGTCGACATCGGTGTCCTCGCACTCCTGCCCCGCAGCGTCCCCGAACTTCCGGCAGAGCGCCGTGTCGAAGCTGCACGCGAGCAGCATCTCGGAGGGCCACGCCGTCACGCCGACGCCCGCCGGGCCGTCCTTATAGAACACCGAGCGGATGCCCTTCTTCTCGATCGCCGGGGAGACGTACCCGTCGTGCCCGACGGGATGCGTGTTCGAGGTCAGCGGCTCGCCGTTCGCGTCAAAGAGGCACTTCGGGTCATTGCCGCCCGCAAGCCCGGCAAACGGCGTCCCCGGGCCAAAGCCCACGCAGAGCGACGCCAGCTCCTGCACGGAGAACTTCGACCAGTCGACCGCCGTCTCCGGTACGGCCGGGGCTTTATACGGCGCGACGTCCGCCGCGTCCAGCGTCAAAACGCAGTCCTTGCCGCAGCCGCAGTCGCCCGCCGGTTCGGCCTTCATAAAGTCGATCTTTCCCTTGTTGCAGTCCCTCAGGCCCAGCCGGTTCGCGGTCTTTTCCGCGCAGATGTCCGCTTCGACATTCACGCGCCCGACGGCCTGCGTCTCGGCGCTCGAGGTCCCGACGCGCAGCACATACGCGCCCTTTTCGATGATCCAGCCCGCGTCCGCCTCGCTGTATGTCGCAAATTCGCGCCACGGGATGAAGATCTCCACGGTCTCCGTCTCGCCTGGGGCGAGGACGGCGGTCTTCGCGAAGCCCTTGAGGACCTTCGCCGGCTGCGCGTCCTTCGTGCACCGCGCGGAGACGTAGAGCTGCACGACCTCCCGGCCGCGCGCCGCGCCGGTGTTCTTCACCGCTGCCGCGACCTTCACGCCGCCCTCCGCCTTCTCGGGCTTTCCGGACGTCACCTCGAACG
>CANQIG010000131.1 GCA_947623765.1 uncultured Clostridia bacterium
CGTCGTCCTTGTCCTTTTTGACGCGGACCTCGAAGTTGCCCTCCGCGATCTTCGCCGCCGTGGCGTTCAGCTCCCGGATCGGGATGATGATCGAGCGCACGAAATACATACCGGAGAGCGTCACCAGCACGAGGATCAGCACGCCGGTGCCCACCAGAAACAGGATGACGACCGTGATCTGCCGGTCCGCGCGCTCCATGGAGACCACGTACCGCACCGCGCCGAGAAGCTGGTCGTTCGAGCCGCGCACCGCGCGGGAGATCGCCATGACCTTTTCGCCACTCGCGAGCTTGCCGATCCAGTACCCCGTCCCGCTCTCGCTGTGCTGGGCGGTTTCAAAATCCGGCATGGCCTGCGACTGGTCCGGCGCGAACCCCGTGGAGCTCGAAAGGATGGTCCCCGCGCGGGTGACCGCCATGACCTCCATCATGTTCTTGTCCGGGAAATTTTCGGTGTAGCTCCGCGCGGCCGCGTTGAACTCCGTCACCGTCCGCGTGCCGCTCGCGAGCACGTTCGGCAGCTCGTCGCTGCGCCCGAGCAGCGTCATCTGGATGCCGTTGTACGCGTAGCTCTGCACGACGAAGGACAGCGCCGTGATCAGGGCCGCGAAGAGCAGGACCATCACGCCGAGGCTGTTGATGAGCCAGCGGCGCGCGATGCCCTTATGGAACACAGCGTTTCCCTCCCTTCCGCCATGCGTGCCGGCAAATCATCTGTCCCAGCGGTAGCCGATGCCCCAGACGGTCACGATGTGCTTCGGGCTGCTCGGTTCGTCTTCGATCTTCATCCTGAGCCGCCGGATATTCACGTCGACGATCTTTTCCTCGCCGACGTAGCCGTTCCCCCAGACGCGCCGCAGGATGTCCTCCCGGCGCAGGGCGCGGCCCGCGTTCGAGATGAAATACTCCATGATCTGGAACTCGACCTGCGTCAGCTCGATGGGCCTGCCGTTTTTCGTGAACGAGCGGTTCCGCAGGTTCAGCGTGAACCCTCCGGACCGAAGTTCCTCGGAGAAATCCGGCTCCTGGGCGCGCGTCGCGCGCGCGACCCGCCGGTGGACCGCGTCCACCCGGGCGACGAGCTCCGAGGGGCTGAACGGCTTCGTGACGTAATCGTCCGCGCCCATCATCAGTCCGGTCACCTTGTCCATCTCCTGCGTCTTCGCGGTCAGCAGGATGATGCCGATGGTCTCGCTGCGCTGCCGAAGCTCGCGGCAGACCGCGAGCCCGTCCATCGCGCCGGGCATCATGATGTCGAGGATCGCCACGTCGAAGCCGCCGTTCGCGGCCTCGAACAGCCGGATCGCCTCCTCGCCGTTTCCCGCCTCCGCCGTCTCATATCCCGCGCGCTGCAGGTTGATGACCACGAATTCCCGGATGTTCTGTTCGTCTTCCGCCACAAGGATCCTTCTCATTCCGCTTCACCTTTCCGCCGCCGTGCGGCTTCCTGTTTCCCGTTTCCCGGCTCTCCCGGGGCAGTGTCACTCGTTCAGGATCGAGAACCCCGCGGAGAGCTCCTCCGTGAGCGCCCCGTCCTCCTGCCATTCCTCATCGAGCACCGTCATCATATACACGCGGCCCGCGACCGCCGAGAGAAAGATCTCGTTCTCCGCGAGCGCTTCCCGCTTTTTTTCCCAATCCTCTTCCGTGAAGACCTGCACGGAAAAGCGGTCGTTCCGCGCGCCGCCCCGGGACGCAAAGGTGTAAAACCGCAGCGTGCGCGTCACTGTGTCGTTTGCGCAGGCGTAATTCAGCCCGTCCTCCGGGAGCCGGACAATGTAGTTTTCCGTGGAGTTGATCACGCACCGCACCTTTTCCGTCAGCGCGCCGTCCCGCAGACGGTACGCGTTCCACGTGAGGATATAGCCGGTCGAATCCGTCGGCGGGTCCACCCAGGAGAGCGCCTGCGCCGCCGTCGGGATCTCCACAAAGCCGTCCCCGTCGATGTCCCGCGCTGTCACCGAGACGGGCAGCACTCGGTCCGTGGGGTTCACGGCGTCGCCGGTGAGATTGGAGAGCGGGGAGATCAGCGTCGTCCCGTTCGGCTCCATGGCGACGACCTGCGTGATCATGTGGCCGTCCGCGCGGTAGCCGTCGATCACCGCCGCGCGCGTCCGGGCGTCGAGGCGCGCGAACTGCACCGCGGAATACCGGGCGACCGAAATATCCAGCGGGACCGTGCTGTCCACATAGGGATTCTCGCTGTTGAACCGGTAGAGGCTGCCGAGCGCGGACGTGCCCTCGCCTTCCTCCCCGGGGGACGCCGGGACCGCGATGTCCAGCACAAAGAGCTCGCTGATCCCGTCTTCGTCAAAATCGGTGAGGAGCATCTCGCTGTAAGGGACCGGCGCGGCAAACAGTTCCGAGGCGGCGTAGTCCGAGACCGCGTACACCGAAGCGCCGGCGGTCGCCGTCTGGGGATCGCCCCAGCCGACGATGAGCTCCTCCGTGCCGTCGCCGTTGAGGTCCCCGAAAAAGACCCGGTCGACCTGACTGGCCGCGCTGGAAAACATCCCGACAGAGCCCCACTCGCCCTCGCCGTCCTTCATCAGGATCTGCATCGCGATGCCCGTCGCGCCGGGCTGCAGATAGAACCCGACGGCCTCCACCGCGCCGTCGCCGTTGAGGTCCCGGGAGATCACCGCCGAACGGTGGTCCCCGTTGCGCGGATAGACGAGCGAGATCGGATCGTCGCTCCCCTGCTGCAAGAGCCGGTAGACCGCCTCGCGGTCCGCCGTCGTGCGCGGCGGAGACATCAGCGTCTGCGCGTCGAGCCCGGAAAGCTCCGAACAGCCCGAAAGCAGAAACATCGCCGCCGCGAGGAAGACCGCCGCCAGCCGGCGCGCCGTATGCCGCATCGCCCGCACTCCCTTCTTTTCGGGAAGCCGGGCGATGCCCGCGTTTCCCAAAAGTCTCCGCATTAAGGCTCTGTGCATCTGCACGGCATCTGCGCGGCATCTGCACGGTATGTGCGCGGCATCCGCGCGAAGGAGCCTATACAAAGATAAGTATACCACGGTTCCCGAGATCCCGCAAGTCTTCCGGGCGCGGTTTGCGGACCGAAAAATGCAAATTTTCTTTGAATTTGCCGGGAAGCGGTTGCGCAAAAGGGCGGTGTGTGGTAAAATGCGTATATGCAGTGCGGTCCGGGCCGTTCGCCGCCGGGCCGTCCGGGAGGGTTCGGACCCATGATGAAAATCACACATCGCCGCGCGCGGAATGCCGTCGCCGTCTTGATCCTGCTGACGCTCGCCTTCATCTGGGGCAATTCCCTGCAGAACGGCGTGGATTCCTCGCAGCAGAGCGGTTTCTTCCGCGCATTTTTGGAGCGGCTGCTCGGCGTGCCGATCGACACGTTCCTGCTTCGGAAGCTCGCGCATTTTTCGGAATTCGGGCTGCTCGGCGCGGAGGCTTCGGTGCTCCTTCGGCTCTCGCCGGGGAAGGGCGCTTACGGCGCGCTTTCCGGGAGGAACCTCTGGACCTTCCCCCTGCTCGGGCTCCTCACGGCGACGCTCGACGAGACGCTCCAGCTCTTTTCCGAGGGCCGGGCCGCCGCCGTCCCGGACGTCTGGATCGACACGGCGGGCTTTTGCACCGGATTTTTCGGGGTCCTGCTGCTCCTCGTCCTGTTTCAGGCGCTGCGCAGCCGGGACCGCTGACCGCACGTTTGGAAGGAAGGAAACGATATGAAACGGAACAAATACGGCGTCCTGCTGCTTCTCTGCCTCCTTTTGCCCGCCCTGCTCATGGGCTGCGCCGGGAGAAAGACGCCGACGCCCGAGGAATTCACCGCGAAGGCGGAGGCCGCCGGGTTCCCGATGGAGGACCTTCTCTCGGTCCAGGGGCTCGAGACCTCCTTTGAGACCGCGTTTATCTACCGGGACGAAGAGACCGACACGGAGATCGATTACACCGTCGCATCGGACGCCGCCACCGTCCAGAGCCTTTACGCCCGGCTCCTGAGCCAGTTCTCCGGCGCAGGGCTCGAGGAGAAGCGGATCGACTCGAGCGAATATAACCGTTTCTTCGCCGAGGGGAACGGGACGGTCACGCTGCTGTGGCGCAACGGGACGACGATGATCTTCGTCACAGGAGAAGACAGCAAAGCGCTGCGCGGCTTCCTCGACGATCTGGGCCTGTAAAAAAGAAAAAGCGGCTTATCGCCGCGCGGAAACGCCGTCCGGTGCGAGATGCGCCGGGCGGCGTTTTGATCCCCGGAAAAGGGCGGCTCACGCGCCGGCCCCGGGAAAGAGCCCCATTTTGCGCACGGCGTCCGGGACGAACAGGTCGCCGTGCTCCGAAAGGTACGCCGGCGTGAAGCGGCCCGCGCCGACATACGTCCCGTACTCGGAAAAGAGGCTCCGCGCGGCGATGCGCTCCGAGAACCGCACCGTCACGCAAAGGAAAAAACGGCTGCCGATCCGCGCCATGGCGGAGGACAGCACGTGCAGTGTACGAACCGCACGCCCGACCGCATCCATCAGGCTGTTGACGGAATCAAAGCAAAACGCGAGCGGCACGGGCGGAGACAGGATACGGATGCCGACCACCCCTTCCGCCGCGGCAAAGCCGCAGCCCTTTGCACAAGACCATTTTACGCAAAAGCCGCAAAAGCCGTGCATGAAACCGTCCCGTGACGCTGTTTGGCGTCCCGGGACGTAATTTTCGGCCATTTTCTGTTTATTTCCTGTTCGTCTCCCGCCCCGTGTTCCGGGCGATCCCCTTCGGGAGGCCCCGGATCACAAGGATCCAGAAGATCTCGCAGCGGAGCGCGTCCGCGCCGCAAAAGCCGTGCATGAAACCGTCCCGGAACGCTGTTTGGCGTCCCGGGGCATATTTTCGGCTCTCTGCCGTTATTTTCCGTTTGACTCGTGCCCCGTGTTCCGGGCGATCCCCTTCGGGAGGCCCCGGATCGCCAGGGCACGGAAGGTCGCGCAGCGGAGCGCGTCCGCGCCGCAAAAACCGTGCATAAAACGCGTCTCGGGACGCATTCGTGGTGTCCCGGGACGTAATTTCGGCCATTTTCTGTTTATTTTCCGTTCGTCTCCCGCCCCGTGTTCCGGGCGATCAGCTTCGGGAGGCCCCGGATCGCCGGGACACGGAAGGTCTCGCGGCGGAGCGCGTCCGCGCCGCAAAAGCCGCGCATGAAACCGTCCCGGAACGCTGTTTAGCGTCCCGGGACGAAATTTTCGGCCATTTTCTGTTTATTTTCCGTTCGTCTCCCGCCCCGTGTTCCGGGCGATCAGCTTCGGGAGACCCCAGATCACAAGGATCCAGAAGAGCTCGTAGCCGGAGAGCGTCCACGCCGTCAGGCGCGGCACGCCGGAGAGGAAGGTCAAGAGCGCGACGAGCGCAAAACCGATGACCACTGCGGCGATCTGCAGCGCCACGAGGATGCCCACCTGCCTGCGGACGTCCATCGACGTCGCGATGAGCCGCAGCATGGATTCCATCCGGCCCTTCGTCGCGGCATACGCGTCCGCGCGGCCCGCAGAACCGGAGGCCATCCCGTCGAGCGCGGGTTCCTCGCCCGCGCCGAACACCCGCACGCTCTGCAGGTCCAGCTTGAAGAGCTGCGCGAGGAATTCCGGGGTCAGGTTCGGGTCCGCCGCGCGCACCAGCACCGTGACGCCGTTTTCCTGCATGGAACGCAGCTCCGCGGATTTCCGGCTGTCCGCGTTGTAGGTGACGCTGAACAGCGCGTAGAGCTCGCCGTCCATCGCGAGGTAGAGCAGCTGCCGCTCCCCCGCGAGATATTTCTGTTCGACGGACGCTTCAGGCGGCTCCACGTTGTGCGCGGTGAGGAGCCTGCGTGGACAAGTGGACCCGCGCCCGCGCGGCCCTGCTGGCTGGGGCGGACCTGGTGCTGGAGCTGCCCGCGC
>CANQIG010000132.1 GCA_947623765.1 uncultured Clostridia bacterium
AGCTTCGCGCGGCGGACGCCGAGGTCTTCAACGGGATCGACAAGGGCTTCATGGACCCGACCGCGGTCCGCAAGCCCGGCAGCATGGTCTTCGACGGCGTATGGGTCCCGGAGCAGGACGCGTCCGTCAGCTTCGACAAGTACGCCGGCGGGCTCGACTACCTCGCGGGCGGCAACTACGGCGAGTGCGTCCTCTCGAAGGGCTTTGTCCTCGGCGGGAAGCCCATCGAGACCGCGAAAGACTTTTACGCCGCCGCGAAGGACGTCCTCGGCGAGGAGATCTACGCGAAGTACGACTTTGAAGCGCTCTTCCCGGTCAGCGACGCAGACGCGAACAAGCTCTCGAAGCGCCTCGCGGTCGAGGGCCTCACGGGCTTCGGCGGCAACATGAAGAATCTCTGCTTCGGCGAGTACCGCGCCAAGAAGTTCCCCAGCGCGAAGACATATAGCTACGTCTTCTCACACATCGCGCCCGGCGTGCCGGAGGACAAGAAAAACCCGCTGCGCGACCCGGACATCGCGATGGCGTGGCACTCCTCCGAACTCTGGTACACGTTCGCCTCGCTGCGGTTGGGAAAGAGCGGCGCGAGCAACGTGCCGCCGATCCGCCCGTGGACGGAGTACGACGTGCAGCTCGCCGACAAGATGAGCAGCTATTGGGCGAACTTCATGAAGACCGGCGACCCGAACGGCGAGGGCCTCCCGTACTGGCCGGAGAGCGGCGAGAACCAAGGCTGGATCGACCTCGGCGACGAGATCGTCTCCCACGAGGGTCTGGAAAGCAAAAAGGACGAGATGATGTACGAGTACGTGAAAGCGCAGGACGACCTTCCGAAGGTGTAACGCGGCGGCGCAAAACCGTCTTTTACAGAAAAAAAGAACGGCGCAGCTTGATGCTGCGCCGCTCCGCTTTCACTGCGATATTTCCTGCTGAGAGGGACAAATCAGCAGTTTTTCTTGATCGTCACGATGTTCTGCCCGTCTTTGTACTCGTAGGTCATCGCGTCCATGGTCTTCTTCACCATGAAAATGCCGAGGCCGCCGACCGGCCGCTCTTCGGCGGAAAGCGTGACGTCGGGGTCGGGCTTCGCGAGGGGATCGTGCGGCTTGCCGCGGTCGATGAAGGTGACGCACGCCGCTGCGGGCGATTCTTCCATGCTGACCCGCACCGTGGCCGAGCCCGTGACATCGTCATACGCGTACAGGGCGATGTTGCCGAACAGCTCGTCGACCGCCACGCTGACCATCATTTTCGTCTTCATCGGGCAGCCCAGCGCGTCTAGCCGCTCCTCCACGAAGGCGGTGACGCGCGGGATGTTCTCGGTCACCGCAGCGACGGTCAGCTCGTTGGGGTTCGCCAGCTGCATCTTTTTCTTGAATTCCAAGGCGAGCATGGTGATGTCGTCGAACTGGGGAGACGTGCCGACAAAGGCGTCGATGTCCGCTTTGACCGCGGGGATCAGCGCGTCGGGCGCGGCAGCTGCGTTTCGGTTCAGGACCGCCGCGAGACGCTCGCTGCCGTAGAGCTCGTTCTCCGCGTTCGTGGCCTCGGTCACGCCGTCCGTATATTGGAAGAGCCTGTCGCCCGGCTGCAGCGTGACGCTTCCCATTTTGTAGCGGGTGTTTTCCATGCCGGCGAGCACAAAGCCCGCGCGGATCCGGTAGGGCTCGTACTGCCCGCCCGCCCGGCAGAGGAAGGGCGTTTCATGCCCGGCGTTGACAAAGCGCAGTTCGCCGGTCTCGAGATCCAGCACGCCCTCGAAGGCGGTGATGAACATCTCCTCGGCGTTTCCCTCGCAGAGCAGCCGGTTCACTTCCATGAACACTTCCCCCAGATCCTTGCCCGGGGTGGTGTGATCTTTGATGAGGGTCTTGCCAATGACCATAAAGAGCGCCGCCGGCACGCCTTTGCCGGACACGTCCGCGACCACCACGGCGAGATGCGTGTCGTCCACGAGGAAAAAGTCGTAGAAATCGCCGCCCACCTCTTTAGCGGGGTCCATGGAGGCGAAAATGTCGAATTCCTCGCGGTTCGGGAAGGGCGGGAAGATGCAGGGCAGCATCGACGCCTGAATATGCGTGGCGACGTCGAGCTCTGCGCCGATGCGCTCCTTTTCCGCCGTCATCGCCGTCAGATCGCGGATGTAGCGGTCGAGCGCGCCGGCCATAGAATTGAACGCCGCGGCGAGGTCGCCGATCTCGTCGTTCTGGTGGACCGTCGCCTGCCGGGTGATCTCGCCGTGGCTGATGTGCTCCACGTCTTCGCGCAGCTCCAGAAGCGGCCCCGTGAGCCTGCGGGAGAACGCGCCGCTCAGTGCGACGACGACCCCCACGATGACCGTAAAGACCGCAAGGGAGATCAGCCCGGTCTGCAGGATGCTCCTGTCGATGGTATCGGCGGTGCCGTCGGTGCGCGCCGCGATATTCTCGCGGATGTTCTCCGCCGGTTCGGTCACCATGTCCTCCGGCATATGGACGACGAGCGTCCAGTCGGCGGCGGCGATCGGCGCGTAGGCGTAATAGATCCCGCCCGAGACGGCGGTCACGCCGTTTTCTCCGCTCAGGATCGCGTCCGCCGCCTCATGCGCGGGGCAGTCGCTGTCGCTGATCTTCTGGAAGGTCCCGTTGTACTCCATGTTCGGCGAGACGATGATGTCCCCCGTCTGGTCGACGAGAAAGCCGTAGGAGCCCGGGCCGAAGTCGATGTCCAGCACCGTGCTGCTCAGGTTCGCCACCATCATGTCGAGGGCGACCACGCCGACGAAGCGGTCCGCCGCGTCATAGACGGGGGCGGCGCAGGTGAGCATCAGACCGCGCCCGAAGGTGTCCATATACGGCGTGGTGAAGATCACGTCGTCCGACGCTTTGGCGAGTTCGTACCAGGCGGCCGTCGTGTAATCCCAGCTTTCCGGGGCGAGGTCGGCGCGCCGGTCGTAGTTCAGCATCAGCCCGTTTTCCGTACAGAGGTAGATCGAGGCGATGTTGCCCGCGTTCTCCCGCATCACAGGCTCCCAGAGGTGGACGAGATTGGCCAAAAGGCCGGCCTCTTCGGCGACGTCCTCTTGATCCATGTCCTCGCTTTGCAGGACCAGCTGCATGGTGTAGGTGTGGATGTCCGCCGCGTCGGGCGGCCGGACCTCCACGGGCAGGTAGGCATCCGGCTCCGCGTAGATCTGATGGGCGTAGAAAACGGAGCTGCGCACATACCCGGCGAAGCGTTCCAGCTTTTCATCCACCACGGAGGCTTCGCTCTCCGCGCCCTCATACAGGTTCCGCTCCATTTGGGTGAGGAGCGCCTCGCTGCCCGCCGCCGCCGCATTGCCGCCGAGATCCTGGCTATCCCGCTGCACCGTGTCCCGCAGGGTGAGCAGACACCCGGCCCAAAGGACCCCCGTCAGGAGCAGCGCGGCCACGCAGAGCAGGAGCACCATTTTCTGGACCTGTCGGCGGATGGGCCTGTACTTATTCTCTTTTCCCATAGGCGCAGCCGTCAGACGATCGTCAGAATGTCCACGAAGCCGGTCACCTCAAAAATCTCCGAGATCGTCTCGTTCACATGATGGATCTCCATCGTGCCCTGTTTATTCATGGTCTTCTGCGCGGTGAGAAGCACGCGAAGCCCCGCGGAAGAGAGATAGTCCAGTTCGGCAAAGTCGAGGACGAGCGATGTGACGCCCTCGAGGTTCTGCTTCAGTTCCGCTTCCAGCTGGGGCGCCGTCGTCGTGTCCAGACGTCCGGAGAGCGCGAGGACGAGGCTGCCGCCTTCTTTGGTTTTGGTGATGGTCATTCTTTTTTCCTCCTCTTGCGTTTATGCCTCCGGTTCGTCCGGCAGGCGCATTTTGGGCACATGGATGTCAAAGGGACCGTTGACCGTGCAGTAGATCCCCTCCGACTCCAGAAGATCGATGAACGCTTTGAAATAGGACTCGTCCTCGAATTCCTGCATGAAGCAGTAATCGAAGTAGCCGTTGCAGGTGTTGATCTCGATGCAGATGCCGCTGCCGTCCGTCGTGACCGAGCAGTGGACCGATTCGATCATGTTCGCCATGGAGCCCCAGTCGGTCCGGCCCACATAGCTGACCTTGAAGTTCACGGGCGCCGAGGCCGGCAGGTTGCCGATGCCCGTGCGCGCGCCCGTCACGATGGGGCGCAGCAGGTCGAACCGCTCTTGGAGCGTCAGGGGTTCCAGCTGCTTTTCGAGGTCCAGCTGCTTTTGGACCGTGTTCCACACCGTCTCCGGCTGGCTTTGGAGCATCACCATGCCGCGGCTGCAGATCGCGAGGCGCTCCATGTCCGCGCCCTTGAGGCGGGGCGGGTAGGCGAGCTCGATGAGCTTGACCATGCTCTGATGGGCCAGCGGCTTGCGCAGGACGTCCCGGATGTTGTGCGCCATGCCGCAGACCACGGGCTCGGTCATGTCGGGGTACAGGTTGTGCAGGGCTTTCGCCATGAACGCCGAGGTGATGGTGGCCGGGCTGCCGTCCTGGGAGCAGGTGTATTTCATGAAGGAAGTCTCGCCGATGCGGATGTGCCAGCAGCGCTGTTTCCTGACGGGGGTGTGATCGGTGATGCAGAACGCGTTGTCCCATTTGGGCGTGGGCGGCGCGTCGGTCTCCGGAACGGTCTGCGGGAACGGATCTTCCCATTCGCCCTCCGGGATCTCCTCACCGGCCAGCCGGATGCCGGTCGGGTCGAGTTTCTTGCCTTCGGTCTCGCAAAGGTAATAGTAGAGCACCGTCTTGATCCAGTGGAACGCCCCGGCGCCGTCGGTCAGCGCGTGGAACGCGCCGAACACCACGCTGGTGCGCTCGTAGCTCACGCCGACCAGGTGGTAGTTTGCCGCCGCCGTGTTGAGCTTCGCCGGCTCCGGCCCCTTCACGATGGAAACGGGCAGGGGATTGTCCTCCAGGACCAGCGATTCCCCTTGGACCGTCAAACGCACGGCAAAATACGGGTAGCGCGTCATCGCCTTGTCCAAAGCCCGCCGCAGGGGCTCCGGCTCCACCGGGTTTTTCAGTGTCACCCGGACGTTGAACGCGTTGGCAAAGTTCCGGTTCGCGCCGTAGAACATGGCGAGACTGACCGGTGCTAATTTCGTTTGAGACATTTCTTTTCTGGCTCCTCCCTTGTTCCATTGACTTTCCGGCGTCCCCTGCGGTCTGCCTTCCGGGTTTGCTGCGGGCGGCCGGATCCGGTACGGTTTTGCATGAAAACACGATCCCTGAAATCGTGTTTTACGAATCCTGAATGGGCCTTAAAAAGTTGTGCAGAGTCGATTTGGCGGCGAAACGGGGCCGAAAAACTGCGGCCCGCCGCGGCGGAAGGCAAACTTGAACTCTAGTTACAGTGAAAACAAAATGAAATAAAAGTCAAGAGAATATCCCATATCCCGGCGAATTTCAAGGCAGAGCAGGCGCGGGGAAGAGACAAAAGCGGACAAAGACAGACAAAGACGGATAAAAGCAGACAAAAGTGAGGAGGAGCGCCCACATCGCCAAGTTCGGCGATGTGGGCGCCTTGGATTTTGTGCAAATGTCTCAAAAATCCGGGCTGGGAGGACATTTCCCGCGCGGGCAAGAGCCCGCGCGGGAAATGTGGGCGGAGAGGGTCGGAGAGGGGAAAAGGCGCGGGAGGAGAAGTGACAACAGCGGACAAAAACAGACAAACGACAGACAAAAGCGGACAAAAAGGGCTCTCACGGGGCGGGTTTGGCGGTGGGAGCGGAGTTTTGGCGCGCGGGAAAGGCGCGTGCGGCGCAGGGCGCGGGGAGAAGACGGACAAAAACAGACACACGACGGACAAAAGCAGACAAAAAGGGCTCCCACGGGGCGGATTTGGCGGTGGGAG
>CANQIG010000133.1 GCA_947623765.1 uncultured Clostridia bacterium
AGGACGTCGGGTGCTGCGCGAGCTCCTCCGGCGTGCCGGTCGCGACGACCTCGCCGCCCTTGTCGCCGCCCTCCGGGCCGAGGTCGATGATGTAGTCCGCCGTCTTGATGAGGTCGAGGTTGTGCTCGATGACGATCACCGTGTTGCCGCCGTCGACGAGCTTTTGCAGCACGACGATCAGCCGGTGCACGTCCGCGATGTGCAGCCCCGTCGTCGGCTCGTCGAGGATGTAGACTGTCTTCCCCGTCGGGCGGCGGGAGAGCTCCGTCGCGAGCTTCACGCGCTGCGCCTCGCCGCCGGAAAGCGTCGTCGCGGGCTGCCCGATCTTGATGTACCCGAGCCCCACATCGTAGAGCGTCTCGAGCTTCCGCGCGATCTTTGGGATGTCGCGGAAGAACTCAAGTCCCTCCTCGACGGTCATCTCCAGCACGTCGTAGATGCTCTTGCCCTTGTAGCGCACCTCGAGCGTCTCGCGGTTGTAGCGTTTGCCCTTGCAGACGTCGCACGCGACATAGACGTCCGGCAGAAAGTGCATCTCGATCTTGATGATGCCGTCGCCCTGGCACGCCTCGCAGCGCCCGCCCTTCACGTTGAAAGAGAACCGCCCCGAGGTAAAGCCGCGCATCTTCGCGTCCGGGACGCTCGCGTAGAGCTCGCGGATGTCGGTGAAGACACCGGTGTACGTCGCCGGGTTCGAGCGCGGCGTGCGGCCGATGGGCGACTGGTTGATCTGGATCACCTTATCTAAGGCTTCCGTCCCGCGGATCTCGCGGTGCAGCCCCGGCACGGTGCGCGCGCCGTTCAGCTCGCCCGCGAGCTTTTTATAGAGCACCTCGTTGATGAGCGAGGACTTCCCGGAACCGGAAACGCCCGTCACGCAGATGAACTTCCCGAGCGGGATGTCCACATCGATGTTTTTGAGGTTGTTCTGCCGCGCCCCGACGACCGTCAGCTTCTTCCCGTTCCCCTTGCGGCGCTTCTGCGGAACGGGGATCACCCGCTTCCCGCTCAGATACTGGCCGGTGACGGAGGCTTCGCACTGCATGATGCCCTTTGCGTCGCCGGAGTAGATCACCTCGCCGCCGTGGATGCCCGCGCCCGGGCCGATATCGACGATGTGGTCCGCGGCGAGCATCGTGTCCTCGTCGTGCTCGACGACGATCACCGTGTTGCCGAGGTCGCGCAGACGCTTGAGCGTGTCGAGCAGCTTGTGGTTGTCGCGCTGGTGCAGGCCGATGCTCGGCTCGTCGAGGATATAGAGCACGCCCATCAGCGAGGAACCGATGTTCGTCGCGAGACGGATGCGCTGGCTCTCGCCGCCGGAAAGCGTCGCCGCCGCGCGGGAGAGCGTCAGGTATTCGAGGCCGACGTTCCGCAGAAATCCAAGCCGAGAGCGGATCTCTTTCAGGATCGCCTCGGCGATGAGCTGTTCGCGGTCCGTCAGCTCGAGATGGTCGAGGAAGTCGAGCGCGTCGACGACCGACAGGTCGCAGAACTCGCTGATGTTCTTCCCACCGACCGTGACGGCGAGCACCTTCGGGGAAAGCCGTTTGCCGTGGCACGCGTCGCAGGGGATCGGGCTCATATAGGATTCGATCTCGTCCTTGATCCACGAGGAATTCGTCTCATGGAAGCGCCGGTCGAGGTTGTTGATGACGCCCTCGAACTCGACCTCCCGCGTACCGGAACCGTATTCGCTGCGGCGGCGCAGGGTGATCTTCTCGCCCTTCGTGCCGTAGAGCAGGATGTCGACGATCTCGTCGGGCAGATCGCGGATCGGCGTGTCGAGGGAGAAGTGGTAGTGCTCCGCGAGCGCCTCCATGTACATCGCGGCGATGGTGCTGCCCTCCATCGCCCAGCCGCTGCCCTTGAGCCCGCCCTTGCGTATGGAGAGCCGGTCGTCCGGGATGATGAGCGCCGGGTCGATGCGCATGAACACGCCGAGCCCCGTGCATTTCGGGCACGCGCCGGCGGGATTGTTGAAGGAGAACATCCGCGGAGAAAGATCGTCGATGCTGATGCCGTGTTCCGGGCAGGCGTAATTCTGGGAGAAGAGCAGGTCCTCCCCGCCGACGACGCTCATGATGACGACTCCGCCCGAGACGCCCGTCGCGGTCTCGATGGAATCCGCGAGGCGCGAGCGCATATCCGGCCGCACGACGAGCCTGTCCACGACGATCTCGATGTCGTGCTTCTTGTTTTTCTCGAGCTTCGGCGCTTCGGCGAGGTCGTAGACCGTCCCGTCGACGCGCACGCGGACGAAACCGCCCTTGCGCGCGCTCTCATACTCCTTCTGGTGCTCGCCCTTCCTCCCGCGCACGACCGGCGCGAGGACGAGCAGACGCGTCCCCTCGGGGAGGTCGAGCACCTGATCGACGATCTGGTCCACGCTCTGCTGGCGGATCTCCCGCCCGCAGACCGGGCAGTGCGGGATGCCGATGCGCGCGTACATCAGGCGCAGGTAGTCGTAGATCTCCGTCACGGTGCCGACCGTCGAACGCGGGTTCTTGGAGGTCGTCTTCTGGTCGATGGAGATTGCCGGGGAGAGCCCGTCGATCCCGTCCACATCGGGCTTTTCCATCTGCCCGAGGAACATTCTCGCGTAGCTCGAAAGCGACTCCACATACCGGCGCTGGCCCTCCGCGTAGATCGTGTCGAACGCGAGCGACGACTTGCCGGAGCCGGAAAGTCCCGTCAGCACGACGAGCTTGTCGCGCGGCAGCTCCACGGTAATGTTTTTGAGATTGTGTTCTCTCGCACCCGTAACGGTGATTTTGGATGAACTCATAGGGTTGATGCTCCTCTTTGCCTTTGGGGTTCTGCGTGCTTTTCAGCTTTGATACGCCTTGAAAGCAATATTTTTAACGCGAACGCGGCTATTTGCCCGCTCACAGTAACTTTTCCGTGATGATCTTTATCATCCCGTCCACAAGGCTCTCGACATCGTCCTCCCCGTTTAACACATAATCCGACGAGGGGCGTATATCTTTCAACATCTGTACGTACGCGATCCGGGCGTATTTCAAGTACAGTTCCATCTCCTTGCGAATTTCGTCAGCATCTGCATCCCGAAAATCCCGCAGCACTTTTCTCGCCAATGCGACGTCCAAAGGCGTGTCGAGAAACACGGCTGCGTCGATATACTTCCTGATTTGGTCCTGGCGGTATGCAAACGGATAGTCCAGCAGCAAATAATCGAATTCCCCGCTGTTCCGGAGCGCAAGAATGTCCTTTTCCAGCGGGCTGAGATCCCACACGTTGTAATCCGCGCCGTCCAACACCCACTGATAAAAGTCCTCGACTTCCCCATCGAAGGAGTACTCGTCAAAGTGCAGCGCCGCCGTCCTCGGCAGTCTGTCTTTGACGGCGTTCACGACCGTGGTCTTTCCGCCCGCCGTCACGGCGGCAACAGCGATGACTTTCATAAACTCTCCCCCTCATTCAGAAGAATCTACAATTTCGGCGCGGGCGGCAAACGTCCTCCCGCATCGCAGGACGAAAAAGCCAGTCGGACCACTTTCGCAGAGATCCTTCTACAGCAGCCTGTGTTCCCGGATTTCGACACAATTATGATCCGCATCAAAGACAAATTCGACGATCCAGGGCATCACATCCTTGATCTTTCGGAACTCCTCGTACCCGAAAGAAGCGTGATAATACCGGATCACAGTACTCAAAGCGGTGCCGTGGCTCCCGATAACGACGTTTTTCCCGGCATACGTATCCAGCACAGAACGAAGACCCGCTATGTTCCGCTCCTGCACTTCCTGCAGACTCTCTCCACCCGGCAATTTGAAAGAGAAATCCTCCCATTGCTTTTTCGCAAATGCGTGATAATCCTCGATCCAACCTGCGTCCACTTTCCTTTCGCGGAACGCGTCGACGGTCCCGACCGCAAATCCATAACGGTCGGCAAAATCCTTGACCGTGTCGATCGCCCTTTTATAGGGACTGGACAGAACGGCGTCGATCTTCTTATCTTTCAGAAATTCGGTGACGAGCGCTCTATCCCGCATCCCCTTTGGGGAAAGTTCCCGAAGGGCGTCGTTGTGATTGCTGAAATCAGGTTCCGCATGGCGGACAAAAAAGACTCTGGTCCGATCCATTTTCTTATCCCTCCGGTTCGATCCGCGAGGCGTCCACGTCGATCCACGCGGGATAGAACCCGCAGCGCCGCGCGAGCCGCTGCGAATGCAGGTTCGCGACCGCCGTGCCGTAAAACGGGAGCTTTCCCATCTCGGCGATCTCCTTCGCGAGGCGCGAGACGACAGCCGCGCCGAGTCCCGTTCCCCGATACGCGGGAAGCACGTCGATCCCGATCTGCCAGAAGTCCTCCGCGTCCGCGGATGCACCCGCGAGCGCGGCGACGGTCTCGCCGTCCGTCGCGGCAAGCGCGATCACATCCGGGCGGAGCGGGTTGCCCTCGCCCATGGCGAGCGCGTTCGGGAACGATGTGTTCGGGTAGAACGATGCCGCGATCTCCGCTTCGCTGCGGAACCACTTGAGCCCGAACCCCTCCGGCAGAGCCGTGATCGGGAAGGTCCCGTCGGGCAGACACATATGGAACGTCCCGGCGACGCGGTAGCCGAACGGCCGCAGCGCGCCGTCGAGCTTTTGGAGCGTCGGGAATTCGAGCAGCCGGTGCGGCTCCGCCGCCGAAGCGATCCACTCGCGCAGGAACGGGTGCAGCTTCTCGTCCGCCGTGACGACGGCGCTGTTCCCGGTCGTCGCCATGTGGAAAAACGGCGTCTCCCGGCTATACATCCGCACACCCTCGGGCTTTGCGGAGACGGTCAGCGTCACGCCCGGGACTGTGAACGCTTCCGGCGCAGTATTACACTCCAGCGCGAGCTGGCGCACCAGCCGCGCGTAGTACGTCTGTTTTCTATTTTTTGCTTCTGCCGCTTCTGTTGTCATTTTCCAGCTCCTTGATGCGGTCTCTGAGGTACGCGGCGTGCTCGAACTCGAGCAGCTTTGCCGCGGCCTTCATCTCCTTCGTCAGCTTTTCGATCAGCATACGCTTCTCCTGCGGGGTATAACGGTGCTTCGCGCGCTTCTTGTCCTCCCGCGCGGAAGTGATCTCCAGGATCTCCGCCACGTCCTTGACGATCGTCGTCGGCGTAACGCCGTGCTCCTCGTTGTATTTTTCCTGGATTGCGCGGCGACGCTCCGTCTCGCGGATCGCATACTCCATCGAGTCGGTCACTTCGTCTGCGTAGAGGATGACCTCGCCGTTCGCGTTGCGCGCGGCGCGGCCGATCGTCTGCACGAGACTGCGTCCGCTGCGCAGAAAGCCCTCCTTGTCCGCGTCGAGGATCGCGACGAGCGACACCTCCGGGATATCGAGGCCCTCGCGCAGGAGGTTGATGCCGACGAGCACGTCGAACTCGCCGAGACGCAGGTCGCGGATGATCTCCATGCGCTCCACCGTGTCGATGTCGTGGTGCATATACCGCACCTTGATCCCGTAATTCTGGAGAAACCCGGTCAAGTCCTCCGCCATTTTCTTCGTCAGCGTCGTGATGAGCACGCGCTCACCCTTTTCCGTGCGCACGTTGATCTCAGAGATCAGATCGTCGATCTGGCCGTCGGTCGGCTTCACGACGACGCGCGGATCGAGCAGGCCCGTCGGGCGGATCACCTGCTCGACGACCTTTGCGGAGCGCTCGAGCTCGAAGTCGCCCGGCGTCGCGCTGACGAACACCGCCTGGTCGAGGTGGGCATAAAACTCGTCGAAGTTGAGCGGACGGTTGTCGAATGCCGAGGGCAGCCGGAAGCCGTAATCCACGAGCGTTTCCTTGCGCGCGCGGTCCCCGGCGTACAT
>CANQIG010000134.1 GCA_947623765.1 uncultured Clostridia bacterium
CGGGGGTGCTCTCCGTCGACAGCGGGTTCGTCTCCACCTCCGGAAGCTATGAAAAGTGCTTTGAAAAGGACGGCGTGCTGTACCACCATCTGCTCGACCCCCATACGGGGATGCCCGCGCGCACGGGGCTGCGCTCCGTCACGGTGTGGAGCGAGAGCGGCGCGCTCTCCGATATGCTCTCGACGGCGTGCTTCGTCCTCGGGGAGAAGGACGGCGCGGCGCTCCTCGAGGCGTTCGGCGCGGAGGGAATCTTCATCCGCGAGGACGGCGGCGTCGCGGTGACGGACGGGATCGAGGACCGCTTTCGGCTGACGACGGAGGGGTACGCCTCCGTCCCGCTCGCATGAGGGCCGGAGAGGCCCGGCGGCTGCCGGGCAGAGGGGAGGCCGCCGCGCTCCTCGCGCTGCTGCTTCTGGCACTCGCGGTGTATTTTGCGGCGGAGCGCTTCGCACCCGCAGGCGAGGCGGTCCTCGTGGGACTAAACGGGGAGACCGTCTTTTCCGCGCGGCTGGACGCGCTCGACGGGCCGCGCGTCGTCGAGGTCGGCGGCGTGCGGATCGAGGTGTCCGGGGCGGGCGCGCGGTTCCTCGAGAGCGACTGCCCGGACCGGCTCTGCGTGCAGGCCGGGCTGCTGACGCGCGCCGGGGAGAGCGCGGTCTGCCTGCCGAACCGCGTGAGCGTGCGGATCGTCGGGGGCGGGGAAGCGTTCGACGCGGTGACCGGCTGAGAGGAGGGCGAAAATGGGCGAAAAGAATGCGGCGCGGCGCGCGGCGGTCTGCGGGCTTTTGGGCGCGCTGGCGCTGGCGCTCTCGTATTTTGAGGGGCTGCTGCCGCCGCTCCCGGGCATCCCGCCCGGCGCGAAGCCGGGGTTCTCAAACCTCGCGGTGCTCGCCGCCGGGGATCTTCTCGGCCTGCCCGCGGCGCTCGCGGTCGCGGTGCTCAAGGGCGGGTTCGCGTTCCTCACGCGCGGCGTAACGCCGGGGATCATGAGCCTTGCGGGCGGGCTGCTCAGCGCGCCCGCGATGACGCTGCTCCTGCGGAAGACGAAGCTCTCCCCGCTGTGCGCGGGGGTGACGGGCGCGCTCGTGCACAATGCGGCGCAGCTCGCCGTCGCGCGGGTGTTGACCGGCGCGGGCGCGTGGGGGTACGCGCCGGGGATGCTGCTGCTCGGGGTGATCTCGGGGCTTTTGACCGGCGGGTGCTTTTTGGGCATCGCCGCAGGGCTGGAAAGGGCACTGCGGGGGGAGCTTGGAAGAAAGAAGTAAAAAGGACGCTTTCCCGCGGAAGATGAAGCGCTCGCGCACAACGCGGCGCAGCTCGTCGTGGCGCGGGTTTTGACCGGCGCGGGCGCGTGGGGGTACGCGCCGGGGATGCTGCTGCTCGGGGTGATCTCCGGGCTTTTGACCGGCGGGTGCTTTTTGGGCATCACCGCCGGGCTGGAAAGGGCGCTGCGGGGGGAACTGGGAGGAAAGAAGTGAAAAGGCGCTCTCTTCGCGGAAGTGGAGTTCTCCGCTGTGCGCGGGGGCGGCGGGCGCGCTGGTGCACAATGCGGCGCAGCTCGCCGTCGCGCGGGTGTTGACCGGCGCGGGCGCGTGGGGTTACGCGCCGGGGATGCTGCTGCTCGGGGTGGTCTCCGGGCTTTTGACCGGCGGGTGCTTTTTGGGCATTTCCGCCGGGCTGGAACGCGCGCTGCGGGGAGAACTGGGAGGAAAGAAGTGAAACGAGGCGGCCCGAGGGCGCGGCCCCGAAAACAAAAAGAAAGAGACCGTTGACTTTTGATCGGGAGTCAACGGTCTGTTTTTGTGCTGGGTCTGCATGGGCGGCGAAGGGGGGAGGTGCTCACGCGTCCGACGCGGCGCGCAGTTTCTGCATCTGTTCTGGGGAGAGGACCGACTGCAGCGCCCGCATGGCTTCATTGTACTGGTTCGTATAGGCGGCAAACGCATCGGTCTTTTGCAGACGAAATCCGAGCGAAACGTAGAGCAGGACCGCTTTCCAGCTCCACGGCTGCGTGTGGAGATAGATCGGCGCGGGGCCGCGCAGATAAAACCGGTTCATGGCTTCCGTGCAGAGCGCGCGGCCAAGCCCTTTCCCCTGATGGGCTTCCTCCACGACGAGCCAGTGCAGCGAATTCACGTCCTTGCCGCGCCGCGCATCCGTCCAGCAGATGCAGGAGCCGACGGAGCGACCGGCGCCATCCAGCAGGAACAGGAGCCTCTCCGGCTCGTTTTTCGCCGCGTACGTCTCGAGAAAATAGCGTTCGGCTTCTTCTTGGGACGCAAAATCCCCGACGGAACATTCGAGCCTGGCCCAGTCTGTTTCGAGCCCCTGTTTATATGGCCTGATCGTATAGCCCGCAGGCAGTTGGACCTGCCGCAGGGGGTAGGCATCGCAGCGGAGGATCAGATCGTAGAACGGGATGGTCCTGTCCAGCATAAGGGCTCCTTTGCAAGCGGCGGGTTTGCGGGCTTGTCAAACAGGGAAGGGGTGCGGCGTTTCGGAGCGGAAGGGGTTTTCACCGGAGTTGAAAATGCTTCTTGATCCTTTCGGAGCACACGACCTTGCCTTTCACGGCGATGCTTTCCACGTTTTCGATCACCAGATCGTCCAGTTCGCTGTCGATGCCCAACAGCCCATACCCTTTGAGCCTGATCTTGACCTGTCTTTCCTTCGCTTTCAGCAGTTCCGCTTTTTCCAGAGACATCACACCGTAAAACCATCTGAAATCCAGATCGGTTTGCCGCTTGCTCATCTCCTCGATGACCGATTTTTTCTCCGTCAGCGCCTGCCGAACCGCCTGATTGATGAAATCGCTGCGGTTGGAATAGTAGCCTTGATCGACCAGCAGGTCGATCTGAGACAGCGTTCCGATGTTCATATTGACGGACACTTTTTCACTGGTTTCCATGAGGACTCCTCCTTATGCTATATATGCTCCATTTGGAGCATATATAGCATACCACGCGATTTCGCTTTTGTCAAGAGCAAAAGGGAAAATTTGTGCGGAGATGAAAGCGTCCGGCCTGCAGGCGGGGCGCTCCCGCTTTTTTGGGGCGAGCCCGGCGGCGGGGGTGGTGTTGGAGCCGGGCGCGGCGGGAAACGGCAAAACGAAAGGAGGGCGGCCCGAGGGACGCTCTCCGGATGTTTGATGGGATAGGTGCGGCGCGAGGCGCGGGTTTCCGGGCGCGGGATTATGCGCCGGAGGCGGGGACAGGGGGCGCGCGGTCGGGCAGGTTGGCGGAATGGGAGGCGCGGGGCTGGTTCGCGGCGCTATGCGCCGGAGGAATGGGGCGTGGGGTCTGCTGCGGGGGATTCGAGCGCGAGGAGGAAAGCTTTGCGGTCGAGTCCGGCGGCGAAGCCGGTAAGCTCGCCGTTCGCGCCGACCACGCGGTGGCAGGGGGTGACGATGAGGAGCGGGTTCACGTGGTTCGCCGCGCCGACGGCGCGCGCGGCCTTCGGCCTGCCGACCGCCGCGGCGATCTCGCCGTAGGTGCGCGTCTCCCCGTAGGGGATGTCCCGCAGCGCGGCCCAGACGGCCTTTTGGAACGGCGTGCCCTTCGGCGCGATCGGGAACGTGAAGCGGTGCCTCGCCCCGGCGAAATATTCGGCGAGCTCTTTTTTCGCGCGCCGCAGGAGGGGCGTTTCCGAGAACGGGCCCCCGAGCGGTTCCACCGTGATCTTCGTCACCGCGCCGCGTTCTTCTTCGAGAAAAAGCGCCCCGATCGGTGTTTCGAGGCGCGTTCTTGCGAGATCCATGTCTTTGTCTCAGTCGAAATCCTGCTCGATGACGCCCATCGCGTGGACGCCCGCGCCGACGTGGCAGCAGATGCTGATCGGCAGGCGGCACATCTCGATGGAGCTGTCCCCGAAGTGCTTCCGGACCTCCTTGCGGAACTCCATCGCGGACTTCGGATCGCCCGAGTAGGCCATCTGGATGATGTACTTCTTCCCCTTGAAGCGGGTCTCGATGTCCTTTTCGCAGGCCTTGACCATCGTCTCCTCGGCCTTCGCCATGCCGCGGACCTTCGCGTAGGCGTCGAGCTTTTCGCCCTGGATCTGCAGGACGGGTTTGAGCCCGAGGAGCGTCGCGAGCGCCGCGCCCGCCGGGGTGACGCGCCCGCTCTTCTTGAGCAGCTCGAGCGTGTTCACCGCGAGGTAGATCGAGCAGTGCAGCGCGGCGGCCTCGAGCTGCACGCAGATCTCCTGCGCGGTGAGGCCCTTTTTGATGAGCTTCAGCGCGTCGTAGACGGAGTCGCGCTGGGTGATCGAGATGCGCTTGTTGTCCACCACGACGACCCGGCCGCTATACTCCGCGGCGAGGGCCTTCGCCGTGCCGCAGGAGCCCGAAAGCGCCGAGGACATCGGGATGTGGACGATGGAATCGTAAGACTTCAAAAGCTCGTCCCAGAGGTCCGTGATGGACTCCGGCGACGGCTGCGAGGACGACACGTCGTCCCCGTTCGCGAGCATCTCAAAGAAGTGCTCGTAGGTGCAGGTGACGCCCTCGAGGTAGCTCGTGCCGTTGACGATGAACGGCATCGGCAGGAGGTACACCCCGATCTTTTTCGCCTCTTCCGGGGTCATACTGCTGTTCGTATCCGTGACGACCGCGATCTTGCTCATATATTTTTCATCCTTTCCCGGTTCTCCCTTCGCCCGCCGTGCGGGTCTACTTATACTATCATAAGGGAAAAATCGAATTTGTCAAGCGCTCCCCGAGAAATTCGGGCAAAAACGCAAAAATCCGCTTGCATTGGGGTCTTTTCTGTGCTATACTATTCCACGACCCACCCACGGATCGGGGACCAACCCCCATCGGGACTTCACCGACCCCGACCTGTGAGCGCGGCAGATTTTTCCGAAAAGGTGGAATACCGAAATGCTGAAGAGCGAAAAGACAGAGATCATCCAGGCGTACGCCCGCCACGAGGGCGACACCGGCTCCCCCGAGGTGCAGATTGCGGTCCTCACGAAGCGCATCAACGACCTCACGGAGCACCTCCGCCAGAACCAGAAGGACCATCACTCCCGCCGCGGCCTGCTGAAAATGGTCGGCCAGCGCCGGAGCCTTCTCAACTACCTGATGAAGGTGGACATCGAGCGCTACAGAGCGATCATCGCGAAGCTGGGCATTCGTAAGTAAGCGGATCGCGCAAGCATTGGAGACGAGGCGGCTGCGCGAAAAGCGCAGCCGTTTTCTTCCGCGAAGCGCCGTTCGGCGTTTCGTGACTGCCAACCCATTTTTACGCGCCGGGTACGTTTAGCAGTGAAACGAGCGCACAGCGCCTGTGCGTTGGTTTAACTGCTGACCCGTGCCGCGCGCGCCCGGAAAACCGGGAGAAAGGAAACCGTATGTTTGAAAAGTTCAAGACCTATGAGACCGAGTTCGCCGGCCGTCCGCTCGTGATCGAGACGGGCAAGATGGCGCAGCTCGCGAACGGCGAATGCCTCGTGCGCTACGGCGACACGGTGGTCCATGTCGCCGCGACCGCCGCGGCAAAGCCGAGAGACGGGATCGACTTCTTCCCGCTCTCCGTCGACTTTGAGGAGAAGCTCTACTCCGTGGGCAAGATCCCGGGCTCCTTCCTGCGCCGCGAGGGGAGACCGTCCGAAAAGGCGATCCTCACCTGCCGCATGATCGACCGCCCGATCCGCCCGCTCTTCCCGAAGGATATGCGCAACGACGTCACGATCGTCGCGACGGTCATGTCCGTCGATCAGGACAACTCCCCGGAGATCGCCGCGATGGTCGGCACCTCCGTCGCGCTCTCCATCTCCGACATCCCGTGGGACGGCCCGATCAGCGGCGTCTCCGTCGG
>CANQIG010000135.1 GCA_947623765.1 uncultured Clostridia bacterium
CCCATCGTCTGGGTGTTCTTCTGCGTGCAGTTCATCGACGTCGTGAAGGTCGTCATCGGCCTGATCCTGCTGAAAAGCGGGATGTGGGCCAACAACATCGTCGCCGACGAGCAGTAAGGCCAAGGGGCTCCGCCCCTCGACCCCCGAAGGTCGCGCTTTTCTGAAGAAAAGCGCCCAAAAGACTTCGACGTGGCTCGACCGGGAGCACGGCGAAGTTTTGGGCGCGGCAGCTCCGTGCGCAGCTACGGAGAGCGGTTCCACCGGACCGGTGAAAACGAATGGCAAGCCGGAGAAGTCTACTTTTCCGCTCAGCACATATGGCGCGGACTGCGAGGCTGTTTCTTTACCAACAGTAAGCGCGCGCAGCGCGCGAAAACGCGACGCAAAAGTTCTTTTGCTTACTTTTCTTTTAAGAAAAGTAAGGAGGCCCGAAAAACTTCATGGAGGCTGCCGATGAAGAATAATCTCATCATTGCCGGTGTGCCGCGGGCGGGGAAAAGCACGCTTTCTCATCAGCTGTCCAGCCGTTACGGGTATCAGCATATCAGCATGGACGCCATCATCGCCGGATTCGAGAAGTGCTTTCCGGAGACGGGGGTCAACACGTACAGCGGACTGTCGTCCATGGATACGCTTCGCATGATCAGCGGCAAAATGGCGCCTTTTGTCCGGGCGATGCTCGACAGCGCGGAGTACGACGAATTTGCGCCGGGGATGGTATTGGATATGTACCAGCTTTTGCCGGAAGACTATATGAAGTACATCCATGGGGCGAACTGCGAAATATGCTACTTGATCACCTCGGACGTCACCCCGGAAGAGCGCTTTTCCATTCAAAAGCGATATGATACGGAAAAGGATTACACGTTTTATAAGTCCGATGAGGAGCTGCGGGAGGGCGCGGTCAATATCGTGGAGCAAAGCAAACTCATCAAAGAACAATGCTTGCAATACGGTTTGCCCTATCTGGAGACTGCGAAAAACAGGGAACAGGTTTTTGCGCAGTTTTTGCAGTCGATCTCAGATGCAAGATCGTAAGAATGTGTTCGGATCTTGCGTTAATTCTGGACTTTTTCGACCGCGACAGGTACAATAAACGTGTCCCCGCCCCTCGCCTCCTAAGGTCGCGCTAAGGTCGAGCCTTTCTGAAGAAAGGCTCGCGAAAGACTTCATCCGGGCTCGACCGAGGGCAGGGCGAAGTCTTGGGGCGTGCCGCTCCACCGTGGGCTTCGCCTCCGACGCAAGGAAAGCGGGAGAAGTCCAATTTCCCGCACGGCAGCTCTGGCGCGGGCTTCAAGAAAATCGGTTCGGCAAAAGGTAAGCGCGCGTCAGCGCGCGCCCCGCGACATAAAAGTCTTTTGGCCTACCTTTTCTCCAGAGAAGGTAAGCGCGCGGGCAAAGCCCGTTTCGTCTGTCCTACGTAGGCCCGCGGGAAGCCGGGAGAACACCCCTTTCCCGCACCGCACGTCTGGCGCGGGCTGCAAGAAAATCGGTTCGACAAAGGTACGCGCACGTCAGCGCGCGCCCCGCGAATTAAAAGTTCTTTTGCTTACTTTTCTTTCAAGAAAAGTACGAGAAAGGTTTTGACATGGAGAAAGAAAAGCTGGAGAGGATCAACGAGCTGGCGCGAAAGGCGAAGGCCAAGGGCCTGAGCGACGCGGAGAAGGCGGAACAGGCGGCGCTTCGGAAGGAATACATCGCGGCGTACCGGGAGAGCCTGCGGGCGCAGCTCGACAACCTCGTGCTCGTGGAGCCGGATGGCTCCGAGCGCACACTCAAGAGGAAGGCGAAATGAGGAGGTACTATAAATACGAGCTTCATGTGCACGACTGCCTTTGCAGCGCGTGCGCGCACTCCACGCCGGAAGAGATGGTGGAAGCGTACCGCGCGGCGGGGTACAGCGGGATGTGCTTTACGAATCACTTCCTGCGCGGGAACACCGCCGTGGACCGCGCGCTCCCGTGGGACGCGAAAATGCGCGCGTACTACAATGCGTACCTGCGGGCAAAGCGGGCCGCCGAGGGTACGGGGTTCTCCGTGCTGTTCGGGATCGAGCACGCCTACGGCCACGGGAAGGAGGTCCTGACCTACGGGATCGACCTCGACTTCCTGCTGGAAAACCCGGAGATCGACCGGCTGCCGCTCTCGGAATACGCGCGGCGGGTCTGGGAGGCGGGCGGCTTCGTCTCGATGGCGCATCCCTTCCGGGACCGCGGGTATATCGATATGTCCGTCGGACCCGAGCCGGAATGGCTCGACGCGGTGGAGGTCTATAACTTCTACAACGGACCCGGCGAGAACGAGAAGGCACTCGAATATGCGCGGGCGCACGGCCTGCGCATGACGAGCGGCGCGGACGAGCACATCGCTTCGGGCGCGGGCGTCGGCAAGGCCGGGCTGGCCTTTGAGATGCGGATCGAAACGAATGAGGAGCTGGTCGCCGCGCTGAAAAGCGGCGCGGGCAAGGTCATCTGGAACGGGGAAATTCAGGAGGATCTGTAGTTATGGAATCACTTAGGGAGCTGTATCGCATCGGCACCGGGCCGTCGAGCTCGCACACGATGGGCCCGCACTTCGCCGCGCGGCGGTTTGCGGAAAAATACCCGAACGCGACGCGCTTTTCCGTGACGCTCTACGGGTCGCTCGCGAAGACCGGCCCGGGGCACCTCACGGACGTCATCGTCGAGCGCACGTTCGCGCCGCGCCCGGTGGAGATCCGCCTCGACACCGAGACGGAGGATTTGCCCCACCCGAACACGATGGACCTCGCCGCGTTCGACGGGGATACCCCCTGCGGCGCGTGGCGCGTGATGAGCGTCGGCGGCGGGAAGATCGTCATCGAGGGGGAACCCGAGGCCGACCCGCCCGAGGTCTACCCGGAAAACAGCTTCAAGGAGATCAAGACCTTCTGCGACGAGCGGCAGATCCGCCTCTGGCAGTACGCCGAGCGCCGGGAGGGCACCGCGCTCTGGACCTACCTCAACGAGGTCTGGATCGCGATGAAGGCCGCGGTCTCGCGCGGGCTCTCCACCGAGGGCGTCCTCGCGGGCGGACTGGAGCTGCCGCGCAAGGCGCGGATGCTCTTCCGCCAGCGGCACATCGACGAGAGCGCCGAGACGCGGGAGCACCGCGTCGTCTGCTCCTACGCCTTCGCGACGAGCGAGGAAAACGCCTCCGGCGGCGTGATCGTGACCGCGCCGACCTGCGGCGCGTGCGGCGTTCTGCCGGCGGTGCTGCTCTATATGCAGGAGCGCCGCAGCTTCACCGACGAGGAGATCCTCCACGCGCTCGCGGCGGGCGGCATCATCGGGAACGTCATCAAGACGAACGCGTCGATCTCCGGGGCGGAGTGCGGCTGTCAGGCGGAGATCGGCTCCGCGTGCTCGATGGCCGCGGCGGCCCTCGCGGAGCTGCACGGCATGGACCTCGACCAGATCGAATACGCGGCGGAGATCGCGATGGAGCACCATCTCGGCCTCACCTGCGACCCGGTGAACGGCCTCGTGCAGATCCCCTGCATCGAGCGGAACGCCGTCGCCGCGATGCGCGCCCTGAACGCGCTGTCGCTCGCGAATTTCCTCACACATACGCGCAAGATCTCATTCGACGCCGTCGTAAACACGATGTACGAGACGGGCCGCGATCTGTTCTCGAAGTACCGCGAGACCGGCGAGGGCGGCCTCGCAAAGCACTACAACGACGTGAAGGACTGAGCTTGAACAGCGCGCCCAGCCGGGTTTTGTCGGTTCGGGCGCGTTTTTTGCGCGCAAAACGGGCGCGCTCTTGCCAAAACGCCCGAAATATGCTATGCTTTTTTCAAACCAGATCACCGGGAGGGATACGCCATGGATTTCAACATGAAGGTACGCAATTTCAAAGACCTGAACAAGCTCGCGAAAAAGGGGGAGACGGTGTTCGTCGGGTCGTCGCTCGCGGAGTTTTTCCCGATCACCGAGATGCTCCAGAACGTCGAGCCGCGGCTCCGCGTCTACAACCGCGGCATCGGCGGCGACGTCATCGCGGGGCTGCTCACGCGGATGGAGGAGTCCGTCTTCGAGCTCGAGCCGAAGAAGATCTTCATCAACATCGGCACGAACGACATCTCGCATGAGGGCTACGAGCGGGAGAAGCTCCTCGCGGATTACCGCGGCGTGCTGGAAATGATCCGCGCGCGGCTGCCCGAGGCGAAGATCTATGTGATGAGCTATTACCCGGTGAACCTCGAAGTCGCCCGGGAGCGCATCCCCGCCGAATTTCTGCCGGACGTGAAAGCGATGTTCGGCGCGCGCACGAACGCGGAGCTGACCGCCGTGAACCGCCGCCTCGAGGAGATGGCGGGGGAGATGGGCCTGACCTATATCAACGTGTTCGACTGCCTGCTGGACGAAAACGGGAACCTCAACGCGGACTACACCGTCGAGGGGATGCACCTGTACCCGAACGGGTACAAGGAAGTGCTGGACGTGCTCATGCCGTATCTTCTGGAAGAGGTATGAGCCCGCTTTCGGAGGACATGCCGGGCGGTTCCGCCGCCGGCACAGGCACACGGGGGATCGTGTACGGGAACATGACGGGCGAATACCCGGCGCACCGATGCCGAATTACTGTGACGGGCCGTGAGCGCCGCGTCGAAAAAGGGACGTTCCCAAGCGGGAGCGTCCCTTTTGGCGTTCAGAGGAAATACGGCGCGAAGACGGTGAAATTCAGCGCGGCAAGGATCGAGAGATGGGCGGGATAGAAAACGTAGAAGAAATATTTCATCTTTCGGGAACCGGGCTTGCCGTTGTAAACGGCGAGCAGTCCCACGCCGGCCAGCGCGCCGGCGAGATAGGCGAAGGAGATTGGACTGACGCCCTGCCCCGCGCTCAGAAGCGGCCAGTTGAAGAGAAGCACATATTCCACGGCCATCGCCGCCGCGACGCAGAGCAGCCGCCAGCTTTTCTTCTCAAAGAAAACATACGGCAGGATGATGCACGCCACGCCGAGGCCCGCGTAGTCGGTCTCGGCGAACTGCGCCAGCGCAATGATCCCGACGATGGGGAGGATGGCGACCCACGCTTTCCCGCGCGACGCGAGGACTTCCCAGATGTTGCAGCAGAGCGCGCCGAGGAACAGCGTGAAGAAGACGTTGTGCATCCCGAAGGTCAGCTCGTGGTCAAACGCGAGGTTATAGGGGAGCTCGGCGATCAGGGCGAACACACCGAGGCGCAGCAGGTGCTTTTTCGGGCTGCGGGTATAGGCGCATCCCTGCGTGATCCCGTAGGCGAAGATCGGGAAGGCCAGCCGCCCGATGCAGCGCATGATATAGTAAACATAGTAGGTGACCGTGTAGTCCACGCCGCAGGTGTAAAACAAAAACGGCTGGAGCGGCCCCGCGAGCGCCGCCGCAATGTGGTCGATGAGCATCGCGGTGATCGCGACCCATTTGAGTTTGTTCCATGTCATTGGGAAAACCCCTTTAGTCTGTTCGGATTCTTCCTCATTATAGCGAAAAGACACGGAAAAGTCAATTTTTTTGCATTGCTCCTACCTTTTCTGAAGAAAAGGTAGGCCAAAAGCGGCCGGAGGCCGTTTCGTCGCGCCGGTCGTTCGCTCCGCGAACTTCGCCGGTGGGTTTGGGGAGCTTTGCCCCGCGCCGGGAAATGGGTTGATGTGGGGCGTTTGCCCCCGTTTCCCACAGGCCTGCTTAGGGCGAACGAAAGCGGCCCCGCCGCCGTTGCACCGCAGGTGCCAAAGCCTTTGCCTCC
>CANQIG010000136.1 GCA_947623765.1 uncultured Clostridia bacterium
GGCCTCGTCGGCCGTCTTGGCCGTCTGCTCGGCCCGCGCGGACTCATGCCGAACCCGAAGGCCGGCACGGTCTCCCCGGACATCGGCAAGGCTGTCCAGGAAGCGAAGGCCGGTAAGATCGAGTACCGTCTTGACAAGACGAACATCATCCACTGCCCGATCGGCAAGGTCTCCTTCGGCGCGCAGAAGCTCGAGGAGAACCTGAACGTGCTGGTCGACGCGGTCAACCGCGCGAAGCCGGATGCCGCGAAGGGTCAGTATATCCGTTCCTGCGTCGTTTCCGCGACGATGGGCCCCGGCATCCGCATCAACCCGGTCCGTGTGATGGGCTGATCCGGCGGAGCACGGATTTTTTCGGAAAAAGCTTGACAGGATCCTTCCTGTTGTGCTATACTGTATAAGCTGTTTCACCGAAGACAGCAGGTCCCGCGAAAGCGGGGTAAAGCGAGTTTCGCGCCTGCCGAGGGGATGCGCCTGAGATTCTGTCTGTATTGGATCGCGCCCTCTCGGTTTGTCGGGAGGGCGCTTTTTCTGCGGTCTTCGGTCATCCAGAAACCCGGAGGTGAATATTTTGCCAAGTCAGAAGATTTTGGAGCAGAAGCAGGCGCAGGTCGCCGCGCTGACCGAGATCCTCAAGAACAGCGTGACCGGCGTGGTGGTCAACTACCAGGGCATCACGGTGGAGGACGATACGAAGCTGAGAAAGTCCCTGCGTGAGGCGGGCTGCACGTATCGCGTCGTCAAGAACACGCTGCTCTCCCGCGCGCTGAAGGACGCGGGCATCGAGGGGCTCGATCCGGTGCTCGAGGGCACCACGGCCATCGCGGTGAACGATCACGACTATGCCGCCGGCGCGAAGATCCTCACGGAGTACGCGAAGAAGAGCCAGACCTTCCAGGTCAAGGCGGGCTTCATCGACGGCGAAGCGGTGGACGCCGCAGGCGTCACGAACCTCGCGGAGCTGCCGAGCAAGGAAGAGCTCATCGCGCGTGTCCTCGGTGGGTTCAACGCCCCGATCCAGGGCCTTGCCAATGTGCTCAACGGCACCATTCGTGGTCTCGCGATCGCGCTCAACGCCATCGCCGAGCAGAAGGCGGCCGAAGGCTGATGCTGAACTGAATCCAAAACAAAGCAAAACGAATTCAAGTATTTTTACGGAGGAAAAAACAATGTCTGAGAAAGTTACCAATCTCATCGAAGAAGTCAAGGCTCTTACCGTTCTTGAGCTCTCCGAGCTCGTCAAGGCCCTCGAGGAAGAGTTCGGCGTTTCCGCCGCCGCTCCGGCCGCTGTCGCCGTTGCCGCTCCGGCCGCCGCTGCTCCGGCTGCGGAGGAGAAGACCGAGTTCGACGTCATCCTCAAGGCTCCCGGCGCGAACAAGATCAACGTCATCAAGGTCGTCAAGGAGATCACGGGCCTCGGCCTGAAGGAAGCCAAGGCGCTTGTCGACGAGGCTCCGAAGCCGGTCAAGGAAGGCGCGTCCAAGGACGACGCCGAGGCGATCAAGACCAAGCTGACCGAGGCTGGCGCCGAGGTCGAGGTGAAATAATTCACATTCGGGCAACTGGCCCCCGTCCGCTTTGGATGGGGGCTTTTTCCGTCCCGCGGTCCTGCGGGCCGGACGGAGGAGGAAGGGCGAGAGAACGATGCGGTTTTACCTGCTGCGAAGCGCCGAGGCGTTGGAGGCGCTCGTGGAGGAGGTCGGGTTTCTGCCGTTTTTTGCGGGGGAGATCCCGGGGTTTTCCGTGGAGGAGTGTACGCCCCGGGAGCTGTGGTTCGCGGAGGACGCGGACGGCCCGTGGGAGTGGAAGGGCCCGGTCGCGGCGCGGGGACGCGCGGCGTACGGGAAGTTCTTCCGCGGGCGCGCGGGGTTCATCAGCCTCGCGCACTTCCCGCGTTTCGCGAACTGGCGGCGCGACGGCTACGACTTCGACGCGCGCTTTGACGACGGCCTCGCCATGCGGAAGGACAAGCAGATCGTCGACGCGCTGCTCGAAAACGGCCCGATGCTGACGCGCACGCTCAAGCGCGAGCTGCAGTACTCGAAGACGGGCCAGAAGGGGTTCGAGACGGTCATCACGCGGCTGCAGATGCAGACCTATGTGACGGTCCGAAACTTTGAATATATGCAGGACAGGAACGGAACGCCGTACGGCTGGGGCATGGCGCGGTACGCGACCGCGGAGCAGATTTTCGGCGAGGGGTTCCTCGAGGCGGCGTACCGAGAGGAACCGGAGGAAGCAGGGCGCGGGATCGCGGCGTATCTGCGCGCGCTGCTCCCGGACGCCTCGGAGAAGCAGATCGAGCGGCTGCTGCGGCCCTGAGGCGTGCGCGGTGGACAAAAAAGCCCGGAGGCTTCTTTGAGCCTCCGGGCAAAGTTTCTGTGCGGCGGTTCTTAACCCTCCAGCATACCGGCGATGAAATCCCGGACCTCGTCCGGGCGGATCCCAAGGGCGCAGGCGAGTTCGTTGTGGAGCAGCTCCTCCGCCTTTTTGATGTTGCGCTCGTCGACCTGCCCGAGTCGCCTGCCGCGTCCGGCGGCCCTCCGGCGCTTCGCGTAGACCGCGCGGATGAGGCGCAGCAGATCCGTGCAGTTTCCGCTCTTCATGCAGCCCCGGTAACGCTCGTCGAGCTCGCGGGGGTTGCTGTCGTCAAAGATGTTTTCCTCGATATCGGGGATGCCGCGGATCAGGGAGAGCGCTTCGTCGCGCGTCAGGACCGGCCGCGTGAACACGGACGTGTCGACCGGCGCAAAGATCTGGCCCTTCTCGTAGACCGGGGAAAGCGTGTAGTAATCGACGTCCTTTTTGGCGCCGGGCAGGTCGATCGGGCCGACCGCCTCGATCTCGCACACGCCCGCCGCGCCGTAAATGATCCGATCTCCAACCTCATACATACCGTTACCTCCATAGGGCCCGATGCGGCCCTGTCAAAAAAGAAAAGAGCGGCACCCAAACTGGACTTACGCATGGTGTGCTGCTCGTTTCCCTTAGTATACCACATTTTTACGGATTTGTCAAAGGCAAAAGGCGGAAAAAAGCCCGGCGGCAAGCCGGGCGTGTTCTCCTGTGTATAACAGTATAGCATAACCGGGGAGAAAAAACAAGACTTGTATTTCACGGATTTCCGTGCTATGATGAACTTCATTCCAACCGCGGAGAGAGGGGAAACGTATGGAAAAGAACATCCCGGAGGAGGAAAGGGAATATCTCGCAGAGGTCGAGGAGAGCCTTGACGCGCGGCTCGCCGTGCTTTTGGACGCGCGGGAGACGCTGCGGGCCGAGGCGCTGCGCGCCCGGCGGGAGATGTGGGAGAACGCGCGCCACGCGGCGGCGGACTTCGACGACGCGGCGATCCTCGCTTCGGAGGAGGCGGAGGTCGCCGTCCACGAGACGTCGTATCTCCGCTGCGAGGAGGAGATCGCGCGGACGGAAAAAATGCGGCGGAGCCCGTATTTCGCGCGGCTCGATTTTGAGGAGGACGGCGATGCGCGGACAGTCTACATCGGGCGGTTCGGCCTGCGGGACGAGGTCACGCGCCGGATGCGCGTCGTGGACTGGCGCGCGCCGGTCGCGTCGCTGTTCTATGAATTCGACCTCGGGCCGGGACGGTTCGAGACGGCGGCGGGGCGGCGGGAGGTCCTTGTCACGCGCAAGCGGCAGTTTGAGATCCGCGACGGCCGTTTGGAGCTCGTCTACGACGGGGATTCCGCGATGCCGGACGAGATCCTCGGGCAGGTGCTCTCGCAGAACACGGAGCCGCGCCTGCGGGTCATCATCGGGAGCATCCAGAAGGAGCAGAACGCCGCGATCCGGGCGCGGGCGGAGGAGAACTGCCTGATCTACGGCCTCGCCGGGAGCGGGAAGACCAGCGTCGGGCTGCACCGGCTCGCCTATCTGCTCTACCACAACCGGGAGACGCTGCGCGCGGAGAACATCCGGATCTTCTCGAACAGCCGGGTGTTCGCTTCCTACATCGCTTCCGTCCTGCCGGAGCTCGGCGAGGAGCCCGTGGAGACCGTGGTTTTCCCGGAACTTCTTGCGGAATGCCTCGGCTCCCGATTCCGCGTGGAGCCGTATTACGACCACCTTTGGGCCGTCGAGCGCGCGCCGGATTCCGCGCGTGCGCGCTGGATCGGGAAAAAGTACGGCTGGCCGTTTCTCAGCTACTGCCTCGATCACTTCGCCCGGTTTCAATTCAGGGTCCCGAGCATCCGGTACGGCGGCACGGAGATCGTCTCGCAGGAGATCATGGAGAACGCGTTTGCCGGGCGGCGGTTCTCGACCTTCGGCGCGCGCCGCGAAGCGATCGTCCGGTGGGCCGGGGAGCGGATCGTCGCGTACTTTGACGATCACCGGGAGGAGATCTCCCGGGACATCGAGGAAAAGCAGACGGAGACGCTCTCCGCGCAGGAGATCCGGGTGCTCTGGCGGAAGATGCGCATGGAGTTCGTCGCTCTGGTGGGGACCGAGGTCACGCGGCTGAACCGGCTGGACGCCGAGACGCAGCTTTTGACGCTGCTCGAGTGCTTCTTCGGCACGGGGCCGGATGCGGAGGAGTTCGGCGCTCCGGGCGTGCGGCGGTCGCTGGAAACGGGCAGGCTCCGCTTTGAAGATGCGGTGCTGCTGCTTCTGGTGCGCGTGCTGATGGGGGAGACGGCGGCGCGGAGCAGCGTGCTGCACATCGTGCTGGACGAGGCGCAGGACATGAGCCTCGCGCAGCTCCTCCTGCTGCGGCATCTTTTCCCGAAAAGCGCCTTCACGTTGCTCGCGGATGTATATCAGGCCGTAAACGGGCTTACCACCGTGCGCGACTACGCGTCGTTCTCCCTCGTCTTCGGGGACGGTCTGCGGCAGATCCCGCTCGCGAAATGCTACCGCTCCTCGAAGGAGATCAATGTGCTCGCGTTCCGCCTGCTGGAGCACGAAGACCCGACCATTTCAGACACCTACAGCTTTTTCGACCGCTCCGCGGGGGAACCGAAGTTCATCCAAACGGACGATCCGGTCCGGGAGACCGCGAAGATCCTCGGGACGCTGGGGGCGTACGGCTCTGTCGGCGTCATCACGGCGACGCCGGAGGAGGCGGGCGCGCTGCGGGACGCGCTCCCCGTGTCGCTCGGCGCCGAGGCGTTGACTTCCCCGGAGGACAGGATCGGCGGACGGATCGCGGTCCTCCCGCTGCTCCTCGCGAAGGGGCTGGAATTCGACGCGGCAGTGCTGTTCTGCCCGTTCTCGGCGAACCGGGGCGACCCGAATCTCTATCGGAAGCTCTACGTCGGCTGCACGAGGGCGCTGCACGCGCTTTGGATCGTGGAGAGGGGCAAGGGAGAGGACAAACCATGAATGTTCTGTGGATCGACGGGCCGTACGGCGTGGGGAAGAGCACGCTCGCGGAAAGGCTGCATGAGAAAATGCCGGACAGCTTTGTGTTCGACGCGGAGGCCGTCGGCAACGCGGTGCGGGACAATCTCCCTCAGGCGCTGTACGGCGGGGCGGAGTTTGAGAATTACCCGCTGTGGTTCGAGACGTGCGTGCGGCTGCTTTTGGAGACCGCCCGGCGCTGGGAGGGAACGGCGCTCGTCCCGATGACGCTGGTCTTCCCGGATTCGTTCGGGAAGGTCGCCGGGCCGCTCCGTGAGGCGGGCGTGCCGGTGCGGCACATCCTGCTCGAATCGGACTATGAGACGGTGCGGGAGCGGATCCTCGCGCGCGGAGAGGACGAGGAC
>CANQIG010000137.1 GCA_947623765.1 uncultured Clostridia bacterium
GTCTCGACGATCACCTTGCCGGTCTCCGCTTCATACGCGCCGGAGATCTCCTCGGGCGTCATTTTGCGCGTGCAGGGGATCTCGCCGTAGAAGTAATCCGCGTGCGTCGTGCCGAGCGCGGGGATCCCCCGCCCGGCCTGGCTCATGACCGTCGCCCAGCGGCTGTGCGTGTGGACGATGCCGCCGATGTTTGGGAACGCGCGGTAGAGCTCGACGTGCGTCGCGGTGTCGGAGGAGGGGTTGAGCTTGCCCTCGGCCTTTTCGCCGGTCCGAATATCCACGAGGACGATGTCCTCGGGGCGCAGCCTGTCGTATTCCACGCCGCTCGGCTTGATCGCCATGAGGCCCGTCTCGCGGTCGATGCCGCTGACGTTGCCCCAGGTGAACGTCACGAGATGATGCGCGGGGAGCAGCAGGTTCGCCCTGCAGACGAGTTCTTTCAGTGCTTCAAGCATGAAGAACGCCTCCTCAGATCAGGCGGAAGATCGCCGCGCCGTGCGGCGGGAGCGATGCGGAGACTTTCCCGGAGACCGTCTGGCGCGCGTTCGTCCAGAGCTCCTCCGCTTCGCAGGGCTCGCTGCCGACGAACTCCGTGAGGTCGGCGGAGACTTCGGCTGTGTCGTCCGAGAGGTTGAAGAGCGCGGCGTAGGGGACGCCGTCCGCGAAGTTCAGCCACGCCGCCTTGTTCTCGTCCCTGAAGAGCTGGAACGGCACGCCGCCGTGCTGGTTCAGGTGGAGCAGGGCGTCGTTCGTGAGCAGGCGCAGCGTGAAGTCGTCGTTGGCGCGCAGCTCGCCGCCGATGATGAGCGGGGAACGGAAGACGCCCCAGAGCGTCATCATGGTGATCTGCTCGTCGTGCGTGAAGCGTGTGTACTGGCCCTTGCCGTCCGCCGCGACGCGGATGAGCCCGATGGGCAGCATATCGCAGTCCGGGAACTGGCCCGGCGCGACGTGCGCCTGCCACATCTCGCAGCGCCAGAACATTTCGCGCAGGAGCGACCAGTCGTCCCAGAAATCGTCGGTGATGCGCCACATATTGGCGTGCTTCGCCATGTGCCAAGCTTTTTCGATGATCGCCGGGCCGGGGGAGAGGCTGAACACCATGGGACGGCCGCAGCGGTCGATCGCGCGGCGGATCAGCTCGATCTCCTTTTCCGCAGAGTACGGCTCGAGCGGCGTCGCCTTGATGTTGCAGATGTCGTCCACCTTGACGAAATCCACGCCCCATTCGGCATAGAGTCGGAAGAGGGATTCGTAGTATTCGGCGGCGCCGGGCTTTGTTGCGTCGACGCCGTACATATCGGTGTTCCACGCGCAGATGGAGTTCGGGTGCGCGATGTCGTGACAGGGGATGTCCGTGCCGAGCACCTTGCAGTCGCTGTACACCGCCTGCCGAGGCACGCCGCGCAGGATATGGATGCCGAACTTGAGGCCCATCGCATGGATCTGCTCCGCGATGGGCGCGAAGCCCGCGCCGTTCGCCGAGGACGGGAAGCGCACCGGGTCCGGCTGGAGGCGGCCGTGGGCGTCCATCACGAGCGGCGTGAACGCGTTGTAGTTCCAGTGGAACTTCCCGGCAAGCGGCTCGAACCACTGGATGTCGCAGACGACGTATTCATACCCGTGCGGCTTAAGGTGTTCCGCCATATAGCGGGCGTTGCCGAGCAGCTGCTCCTCGGTGACGGCGGGGCCGTAGCAGTCCCAGCTGTTCCAGCCGAGCGGCGGCGTGAGGGCGGCTTTGTCTTTCTCGTACATGAAATGTAGCTCCTTTCACAGTCAGTTTTTCACGAAGAACTGGTCGTACCAGACGATGAACGTGTAGAAGGACCAGATTTTCTGCATATTGTGCGCCTTGCCGGACTTGTGGTCGTCGAGGAGCTTCATCAGCTCCGGGACGACGAAGAACTTCTCCGAGATGTCGCTTTGGAACGCGGCTTTGACGATGTTGTAGTATTTGTCCTCGCGGAGCCAGTCGGAGAGCGGGACGGGGAAGCCGAGCTTCTTGCGCGTCGCGGTGCTCTCGGGGAGCTGCTTTCGCGCGGCGGCGCGCAGCGCGACCTTCGTCGTCTCGTTCGCGGCGCGGAACCGCTGCGGGATGCGGCAGGAGAGCTCGAGCATTTTCCGGTCGAGGAACGGCACGCGCAGCTCGAGGGAGTTCGCCATGCTCATGCGGTCGGCCTTGAGCAGGATGTCGTAGATCATCCAGGTGTGCATATCGACGTACTGGAGCTGCGTCGGCTCGTCGAGCGCGGAGACCTCATCGAAGTAGCGCTTGGAATAATTCTCCGGGACTTCGGTCGCGATCGGGCGCTTTAAGAACTTCTGGCGCTCCGCCGTCTGGAAGACGTAATTCGCGCGCATGAACCGCTGGTACGGCTCCATCGCGCCGCGCACGAGGAAGTTCTTGCCCTTGAAGTTCGGAGCGCGCTTCGCGACGGCGCCCGCGAGCCTGCGCACGGGCTTCGGGACCTTTTTCGTGTAGCGCGCGAAGTGTCCGCCCGCGAGGTACATCGGGTAGCCGCCGAAGAGCTCGTCCGCGCCCTCGCCCGAGAGCACGACCTTCACATAGTTCCGCGCGTTTTTCGCGAGGAAATAGAGCGGGATCTCCGAGGGATTCGGCAGCGGCTCATCCATGTAATACTGGATCGCGGGCATGGCCTCGAAGAAGTCGTCTGCGGAAACTTTATTTGCGATGCTTGGCACGCCGATGACCTCGGAGAGCTCCTGCGCGTAGGGCAGCTCGCTGTATTTTTCCTCCTCGTAGCCGACGGAGAATGTCTTGACCTTCTCGGTGCCCTTCGAGATCTCCTTCACGACGAAACTCGAATCGACGCCGGAGGAGAGGAAGCACCCGACCTCGACGTCCGCGATCTGGTGCATCGCGACGGATTCTGCAAACTCCTCCGTGATCGCCTGCTCCCAGTCTTCGAGGGTCTTGTCCTCCTCGACCTTATACTCGATGCGGTAGTACCGCTCGACGGAGAGGTTGCCGTCCCGGTAGGTGAAGCAGTGCGCACCGGGGAGCTTTTTGACGTTTTGGAAGACCGTCCGCTCGTCGGGGATGTACTCGTAGGAGAGGTAGAGGGGGATCATGTCCTCGTCGAGAATTTTCTCGAATTTCGGGTGGTCGAGAAAGCTCTTGATCTCGCTGCCGAATAGGAACTGGCCGTCCTTTTCGTAGTAGTAGAACGGCTTGATGCCGAAGATGTCCCGCGCGCCGAAAAGCTCCTTTTTGTTCCTGTCCCAGATGACGAACGCGAACATCCCGCGCAGCTTTTGGAGGATCCCCTTGCCGTACTGCTCGTAGCCGTGGAGGATGACCTCGCTGTCGGTCTTCGTCTTGAAGACGTGGCCCGCGCCGAGCAGGTCCTCGCGGATCTCCTGGAAATTATAGATCTCGCCGTTGAAGACGAGGACGAGCGAGCCGTCCTCGTTCAGGATCGGCTGACGGCCGCCGGAAAGGTCGATGATCGAGAGCCGCCGAAAGCCGAGCGCGACGCCGTCGTCGAGGTAGTAATCGTCGTCGTCCGGCCCGCGGTGGCGGATGCGGTCCGCCATTTTGTGGATGACTTCCTCGCGGTCGAACGTATCGAAGTGGTTGATAAAGCCTGCAAAACCGCACATGGGCGGCGCCTCCTTATTTCGTGATGAGCGTGCGGTATTCCGGGCGCAGCGGCTTTTCCGAGACCGTCACCGCCGCGCGGGCGAGCACCTCGAGCGCGTCGAGATACCCCGCGCCGAGGGGATTGTCCCGCTTGATGACCGAAAGCTCCGTGCAGCCGAGGATCAGCACCTCGGCGCCGTCTTTGCGCAGCGCCTCGGAGACCGCCGCGAACTTTTCCATGTCGGCGGGCTTTCCGGCCTTCACGCAGTCGTAGATCAGCGACATGACATAGGACTGCATTTTCTCATCCGGCACGGCAAAGCCGAGGCCGACTTCGCCGAGCGCCTCCTGAAAGAGCCCGGTATGCACCGTGCCGGAGGTCGCGAGGACGCCGGCCTTTGCCACGCCGCATTCCTTCAGGTGCCGTGCCGTCTCCCGGACCATGTGGATGATCGGGACCTTCACGGCGCTCTGCAGCGCGTCGTGGAAGCAGTGCGCCGTCACGCACGGCGTGCCGATGGCGTCCACGCCGAGGGCTTCGAGCGTCTGCACGCCCTCCACCAGCATCGGGACGGGGGAGGGCTTCGTGCGGTCGAGGATGTACGCCGTGCGGTCCGGCACGGAGGGGCGGTTGAGGATCACCATGTCGAGGTGTTCCTGATCGGTCGCGGCATCGGTCATGTCGATGATGCGCTCCATCAGGTACGCCGTCGCCATCGGCCCGAGGCCGCCGAGGATTCCAAAACGCTTCATCAGTCTCTGAGTCCTTTGTTGCCAAAATAGCGCTTGTATTTTTTGAAGTAGTTGAGCTGGTTGCGCTGGAACATCAGCCAGCGCTTGAGGCTCCTGTCCTTCTCGTAGTAATAGGAGTTTTTGACCTTTCCCTCCGAGATCAGGCGCTTCGCCTCCGCCTTGACCGCTTCGTCGGGGCAGTAGTCGAAGATGATCTTCGTCGGGATGATCGTGTAGAGCACCTTGTTCGTCGCGACGGTGAGGTGCATGGGTTTGTGGTAGACTACGTCGTCGGCCAGCCACTCGGCGAGGTTGTAGCCCGCCGCCGTCACAAAGTAGCTGCTGCGGCCCTGCCGCAGATTCATCTCGAACAGCTTGTATTTGCCGTCGCGCTCGTCGAACTTCATGTCGAAGTTCGCGAAGCCGACGTAGCCGATGCCTTCGAGGAAGCCTTTCATCTGGTCCGCGAGCGCGGCGTCGTAGCCGTTGATGATCGCGGCGTAGCTGCCGATGCCCTCGGGGGAGTGCTCCTCGAGCACGGCGTTGCCGAGCGCGATCAGCTTCACGCGGCCGTCGCGGCCGCAAAAGCAGTTCATCACCCGCATTTTGGAGTCGTCGCCGGGGATGAACTCCTGCAGGATCAGGTGATCCTGATAGGTCGAGCCGTAGATCGCGTCGAGGATCGCGTCGAACTCCGCGCGGTCGTTCGCGACGAAGACCTTCTTTTTGTGCGGGAAATGGCAGTTCCAGTAGGCGACGGAGTTCGAGGGCTTGATGATGACCGGGAAATCGAACGGCAGCTCGACGGTCTTGTAATTCTCCGGGGTGCAGGTCGTTGTTTTCGGGAACGCGAAGCCGTGTTCGGAGCAGACCTCGTAAAAGCTCTCCTTGATGGAGAGGCGCATGAGCAGTTCTTCGCTGATGCACGCAAAGAGGTACGTGCCGCGCAGCTTCTCCTGATTGCGGACGAGCATCTTGATGTAGTTGTCGCCGCAGGGGACGAGCAGGAGCTTCATCCCCGGCCAGTGCTCTGCAAATTGGAGCAGCGTCTCGACAAAGACCTCGTCCTCCTCGAGGCGCGGCTCGACGCGCAGCACCTCGACGATCTTGCTGTTCATGCAGGGGAGCAGGATGCCCTTGCCGACGGCGACGCTCTTATACCCGTATGCCTCGTGGAACGAGCGGGCCATGCCGTAGACGTTGATGTCGCTGCCGAGCAGCACGGGCAGAAAATCCTGTTTTTTTACGTCTTCCAGCGTGATCATGCGGCGGTCTCCTTTCGGGTTGGGACGTACTTTTCGGCGTCCGCGCCGAAGAACTGGTCGTACCAGACGAGGAACGTGTACACCGTCCAGGCGCGGCGGGAGTTGTC
>CANQIG010000138.1 GCA_947623765.1 uncultured Clostridia bacterium
GACGGGATGCGCGGGCTGCCGTCGCACTTGTAGGTGTGGATGAAATGCCCGACGCCGTTTTCCGGCACATAGTCGAAGAAGAACTTCTGCGGCGCGTCCGGGTTGCCGTTCGCGGATTTCAGGATCGAGAGCTTGTAGGTGAAATCGCCGTTCTTGACGTTCACGATGCCGGAGATGCGCGGGGTGTAGTTCGGCGCGTCCGGCTCAAACGTGCGCGTCGAGAGCGCTTTCTTGAAGCCCTTGTCGTCCTTGAGGTGCATGAAGACCGTGTCCGTCTGGTCGCCGTTCGTGACGATCGTCTTGTTCTCGAAGACGCGGACCGGCGCGTAGATCACGAGCGATGGGTCGGAGAGCTTCTCCGGGTCGAACGCCTCGGTGCGGATGCCCTCGCCCTGCTCGACGAAGATCCGGTTGCGGGAGTTCACGCTGCGGCCCATGATGAAATAGGCGATCACCGCGTTTTTGCCGTCCGCGCTCTTGCCGATGACGATGCCGCGCCCCGGGTAGGTATTCGAGGCAAGATCCTTTTTGATGTCGAGAATTTCCATGTTCTTCCTCCCTTTATTCCTCGGGCAGAATGCGCACTCTGCCGTTTTCCACTTTGAGCCTGCCGTCGCAGAAGAGCCGCACGGCCTCGGGCAGGAGCTTCCACTCCGCCTGCTCCATGATGCGCCGCTGCAGCGTCTCGGGCGTGTCGTCCTCCCGCACCTCCACGGCCTTCTGCAGGATGATCGGCCCGCCGTCGCAGACCTCGTTCACGAAATGCACCGTCGCGCCGGAGACCTTCACGCCGCGCGCGAGCGCCGCCTCGTGAACGTGCAGCCCGTAGAAGCCCTTCCCGCAGAACGACGGGATCAGCGCCGGATGGACGTTCATGATGCGGTTCGCGAAGACCTCCGTAAAGTGCGCGTTCGTGATCGTCATGAAGCCCGCGAGCACCACGAGGTCGATCTGATGCGCGAGCAGCAGCTCCTCGAGCGCCGTCGAATAACTGTCCACGTCCGGGTACGCCTTCCGCGCGAGGACCGCCGTTTCGATCCCGGCGTTTTTGGCGCGCACGAGCGCGTAGATGCCCTCCCGGCTCCCGACGACGAGCGCGATCTTCCCGTTCGGGTTGTTCCCGGCTTTTTCGGCGTCGATGAGCGCCTGTAAATTCGTGCCGCCGCCGGAGGCGAGCACCGCGATGTTCAGCACAGGATGACCCCCTCGCCGCCCTCGACGATCTCGCCGAGGACCGTGACCGATTCGCCCGCCGCCTCGAGCGCGGCCTTTGCCGCGTCTGCGGTATCCTTCGAGACCGCCATCACAAGGCCGACGCCCATGTTGAACGTGTTGAACATATCGTGCTCGGGGATGTTCCCCGTCTTCTGGATCAGCTTAAAGATCGGCTGCACGGGGACCGCCGCCTTTTCGATCTTCGCGGAGAGCCCTTCGCCGAGCATCCGCGGGATGTTCTCATAGAACCCGCCGCCCGTGATGTGCGAGATCGCGCGGACGTCCGCCGCTTCGATCGCCGCGAGCGCGGCCTTCACATAGATCCTCGTCGGGCGCAGGAGCGTTTCGCCGAGCGTCCCGCCGAGCTCGTCCACGTGGCGTTCGAGCTTTTCCCGCGTGATGCCGAACACCCGCCGCACGAGGGAGAAGCCATTCGAGTGCACGCCGGAGGAATGTACGCCGAGCAGCACGTCTCCGGGCCGCATCGCACCGCCGCCGAGGATCTTCTCCTTATCCACCACGCCGACCGTAAAGCCCGCGAGATCGTAGTCGTCCTCGGCCATGACGCCGGGATGCTCCGCCGTCTCGCCGCCGATCAGCGCGCAGCCGGCCTGCACGCAGCCCTCCGCGACGCCCGCGACGATCTCGGCGATCTTCTCGGGCCGGTTCTTGCCGCAGGCGATGTAGTCGAGGAAGAAGAGCGGCTTCGCGCCGCAGCAGACCACGTCGTTGACGCACATGGCCACGCAGTCAATGCCGACGGTGTCGTGCCGGTCGAGCATCTGCGCGAGGACGAGCTTCGTGCCCACGCCGTCCGTCCCGGAGACGAGCACCGGCTCCGCCATATCGGAGAGGTCGGGCCGGAACAGCCCGCCGAACCCGCCGATGCCCGAGACGACCCCGGGGACCTCCGTGCGCTTCACATGGGCCTTCATCAGCTCCACGGCGCGGTACCCCGCAGTGACGTCAACGCCCGCTTCCCTGTAGCTTTCGCTGTAACTTTTCATCAGTTGACTCTCTCTCCTTCTCAGAGGAATTCGCCGGTCCAGCCGCCGTTCCGGAAGACCGGGACGACCTCGCCGCTTTCCGTAATGCCGTCGATGTTCATATTCGCGTCGCCGATCATGAAATCCACATGGATCAGCGAATCGTTCACGCCCGCCGCGTCGAGCTCTTCCTTCGTCATGTTCTCAAAGCCGGGAACGGTCTCGTTGAATCCGCGCCCGAGCGCCGCGTGGCAGGCGGCGTTTTCGTCGAAGAGCGTGTTGTAGAACAGAATGCCGAGGTTCGAGATCGGCGAATCGCTCGGGATCAGCGCGAGCTCCCCGAGCATGGAGGCGCCCTCGTCGATCGAGACGATCTTCTCGAGCAGGGCCTGTCCCTTTTCCGCGTGGACCTCAATGACCTTGCCGTCCCTAAACGTGATCGAGAAATTCTCGATCAGGTTGCCTTGGAACGAGAGCGGCAGCGTCGCGACGAGCGTGCCCTCCGCCGTTCCCTTCTTCGGCGTCGTGAACAGCTCCTCGGTCGGCATATTCGGCACAAAGAACGTCCCGTCCTTGAGGCGGGCGCCGCCGCCCTCCCACTTGCTCCCGGGGATCAGGTCGCAGCGGAAATCGGTGCCGTTGACATTGTAATAATGGAGCGTCTTGAAATTTCGCGCGGCGAGCTTCTTGCCGCGCGCCTCGAGCGCGTCGCTGTGCGCCTGCCACTCGAGGATCGGATCGTTCCCGGCGCTGACGCGGACCGCCTTGAGGATTGCCTCCCAGAGCTTTTCCACCGCCTGCGAGGCGCGCAGGCCCGGGAAGACCTTCTTCGCCCACTTCACGCTCGGCACCGCCGCGATGCACCATTGCTGCTTTCCCTCGAGCGCGTCGCGGTAGGGCTTCTGCACCGCCATCCGCGCGACGGCGGCCTTCTGCATCTTCTCGATGTTCACGCCCCTCAGACCGTCCGGGTCCGAGGATTCGATGAGGAGCCGCGCGGGCATCTCGTCCACCTGGTCCTGCAGCCGCGCCTTCTCCCACGCCTTCGTCTCGGAGAGGACTTTCAGGCTCTCGTGGCGGTATTTCAGCTTCTGGAGCGATTCGTTCGACCACCGGATATCCACCCATTTCGCACCGGCCTTATACGCCTCGTCGGCGACCATCAGCGCGAACTCCGCCTGGTCGGTCTCCGCGACGACGATCAGTCCCTGCTTCTTTTGCAGATTGACGCCCATCCGGACGGTCAGCCGCGCGTACTTGCGCATCACGGACTTATACATTGGAAAAACCCCCTTCTCGGTGTGTTTTGCCCCGCTTTACAGCGCGGCGGCTTTTGCGGCGACGGCCGCGTCCTTCGCCGCGACGCCGTTTTTCATCTCTTCCTTCATGGCGGCGAGCTTTTCGGCGAGCGCCTCATCGGAGAGCGCGAGCATCTGAACCGCGAGGATTGCCGCGTTGTCCGCGCCGTCGATCGCCACCGTCGCGACCGGGATGCCCGAGGGCATCTGGACCGTCGCGAGCAGCGCGTCGAGCCCGTCGAGCGTCGAGCTCTTCACCGGGATGCCGATGACCGGCAGCGTCGTCTGCGCCGCGAGCACGCCCGCGAGATGCGCGGCCTTGCCCGCCGCGGCGATCAGCACGCCGTAGCCCGCGTCCTTCGCGCCCTTCGCGAACGCGGACGCGGCTTCGGGCGTGCGGTGCGCGCTCATGACGTGCGCGGTAACAGCGATCCCGAACGATTTCAGCCGCTTGATCGCGGGCTCAACGACGGGAAAATCGCTGTCGCTGCCCATGATGACGGCAACCTTTTTGCTCATTTTTCATTTCATCCTTTCACATGAAAACAACAAATGGGCTCTGGCAGACCGCCAAAGCCCTTGGGGACGGAAAAGCCACGCGCAAAAAGGGTACACCACGCCCCCAGCGCTTTTGAGAAAACACCGTGACGCCGCACATCGCACCCTCCGCAAAACGTGGATTTTTGGGAACGAAGCTATTATACCGGAAATTAGGCCCTATTTCAACCCTTTTTGCAGATTTTCTGCGCATCTTCCAAAAAAAGCCCCATCGCGCCCGCGCCGCACGTCAAAGTTTTCGGCGCGCCGCAGAAGCCGAGCCAACCGCGAAACCGACAGCCGGGGACGGCCCCTCCATCGTCGCCCCAAGCACGCATGGAAAGGCACATCGCGTTTTCTCGCATACCAAGCCGCCCTCCAGAACCGACAGCAGATCTTTCAGAATCCGGTATTAGAACCACCGGCGAAGCTGGCGGCCGGAAGCCACCCCTCCGTCGCCGCCGCGAACACTCACGCTAAGAGGCGCGGCGTGTTTTCCGCTTGCCGCGCCGCAAGAGCCAACAACGAATCTCTCTCAAAAACCAGTATCAGAACCATCGGCGAAGCCAGCGCCCCGTGCAGGCCATGAAAAGGCCTGTTGCTGGCACATCCGCATGGAACGGTCAACCGCTTGCATCCCTCGCCCCGCCGCCCAGAAATAGACAATCCCCTTCTCCCCATGGATTTTTCGCAACGGCGAACCGCGCAAGTTCCTCTTCCCACTTCGTTCAACGCTGGCTGCGAAAGCTGCCGAAGACGCCAAAAAGGCGGCCCCGCAGGACCGCCCTTTCCGATGTTCTGTTTCTCCGGGATCAGTACATCCCGCCCATGTCCGGCGCGGCGGGCGCAGCCGGAGGCGTGGGCTCCTTGATGTCGGCGACGAGGCTCTCGGTGGTGAGGACCGTCGCGGCGACGGAGGAGGCGTTCTGCAGCGCGGAGCGCGTGACCTTCGTCGGGTCGACGATGCCGGCGGAGATCATGTCGACATACTCGCCCGTGAGCGCGTTGTAGCCGAGGCCGACCGTGGCCTTTTCCGTCAGCTTCTCGACGATGACCGAGCCCTCGACGCCTGCGTTCGCGGCGATCTGGCGCACCGGCTCCTCGAGGGCCTTGAGGACGATCGCGGCGCCGGTCTTCTCGTCGCCGGTCGCTTCGTCCACGTAGGCCTTGACCGCCGGGATCGCGTCGATGAGCGCGGTGCCGCCGCCGGCGACGATGCCCTCCTCGACCGCGGCCTTCGTCGCGGCGAGCGCGTCCTCGATGCGGAGCTTTTTCTCCTTCATCTCGATCTCGGTGGCCGCGCCGACCTTGATGACCGCGACGCCGCCCGCGAGCTTCGCGAGGCGCTCCTGCAGCTTCTCACGGTCGAAGTCGGAGCTGGTCGTCTCGATCTGGGAGCGGATCTGCGCGACGCGCGCCTTGATCGCCTCGGAATCGCCCGCACCGTCGACGATGATCGTGTTCTCCTTGTCGATCTTCACCTGGCGCGCGTGGCCGAGCTGGTCCATCGTGGTGTCCTTGAGGTC
>CANQIG010000139.1 GCA_947623765.1 uncultured Clostridia bacterium
GAGCGCCAGAACAACCCCGACAAGCAGTGGAAGATCACCGACGAGGACTGGCGCAACCGCGCGAAGTGGGACCAGTACGAGGTGGCGGTCGACGAGATGCTGCTGCGCACCTCCACGACCTACGCGCCGTGGATCGTCGTGGAAGCGAACAGCAAGTATTACGCGCGCATCAAGGTGCTGCAGACCGTCGTCACGGCGATCGAGAAGAAGCTCCGCGAGAAGAAGGAAGCGGGCAAAGCGTAAGCCCGTTCCCGAACAGGAGGCTTTCCGATGGCTAAAGTAAAGGTGACCGTGATCGGCAAGAAGTGCTTCCCCGACCTGCAGGAACAGTATCTCGCGGACCCGAAAGCCGGGCCGTGCACGCTGTTCGAGGTCGGGCAGGAATTCGTCTTTGACGGGCACGGGTTCCAGACGATGAACGAGGGACGCTTCTGCATGGAGGCGTGGGACGCCATCAGCCGGTACGTGTACGCCGCGCTGCAGGGCGGCTCCATCATGCGGGGCTGGACGAACGACGAGAAGATGATGATCGCCTGCTGCAACGACGGCACGCGGCCCGTCATTTTCAGGATCGAGCGGATAGACGAAGGGGAAGACGGGAAATGACTTTTGTAACGGATCTGCTCGAAGCGCTGATGATCTTCTGCTTCGGCATCTCATGGCCGCTCTCGATCGTGAAATCGTGGCGGTCGCGCACGGCGAAGGGAAAGAGCCTGTATTTCGAGCTGTTCATCTGGATCGGGTATGTTTTCGGCATCGTGCGGAAATTCATGCTCTGGAACGGCACGCAGGACTGGATCTTCATCCTCGGCTGGGTGTTCTATGTGCTGAACATCACGGAGATCACGATCGATATGCTGCTATATTTTCGGAATGTCCGGCTCGACAAGAAGGCGGAGAAGCAGGCGGAACGCGCGAAACGGTAAAAGTTCCGGCTTTGTTTTCAATTTGTTCGATTCTTCGGACCGCATCCGGAGTATAATAGGAGAAAACAGGGGACAGGACGCGCCGCAGTGTTTCCCGGGCGTCCGAAACAGACAGGCAAGGAGGATTTGTCATGGCATTCGAGTTTTTGAAGAACATTGATTTCAAGAAGATCGGGCAGGATCTCGGCACGAACCTCTCCGCGGCGGCGAAGGCCGCGGGCGGGAAGGTGCGCGGCGCGGCGGAGACCGTGGCGGAAAAAAACCGGGAGCTCGCGGAGAAGAACCGCCTGCGCACGGAGATCCGCAACGCGGAGAAGGACGCCGACCGCGCGTATCTCGCGCTCGGCCGCCACTATTATAGCGCGCTGCGCGACCCGGAGAACGCCGTGACGGAGCCCTTCTGCGTGGACATCGACGCGGCGGTGAAGCGCATCGACGATGCGGTCGCCGCGCTCGAAGCGATGGTGAAGCCCGAGCCCGAGGAAGCGCCCGCGGAGCAGCCGGAGGCAGCGCCCGAAGCGGCGGAGCCTGCGGAAGAGACGGCAAAGCCCGAGCCGGAAGCGGCTCCCGCGCCGGCGGAAGAGATCGCCGCGCCCGCGCCGGAAACGGAGACGGAGCCCGTCAAAGATGAGAGCGAGAATCTGCCGTTCGCGGATTGACGGCGTCCCCCTTTCGGCAAACAAGGAGAGAACTCATGTCTACTGAGATGCAAAAGGATATCGTCTGCCCGCAGTGCGGCAGGGTGCAGAAGCTCGAGATGACCGTGAGCGTCAACAGCGAGGAGAACCCGGAGATCCGCCGGGACATCCTTCGGGAGGGCATTTTCGACTGGGAGTGCCTGAGCTGCGGCTATACGGCGCAGATGGCTTACCCCCTCCTGTATCACGACCCGAAGCACGGGTTTATGGTGGCGCTTCGGCCCTCGCCCTCGGTCGGGAAGGCGGAAGCGGTCCCGGCGGTGCGCGGGCTGCGGCTGCGGAGCGTCAAGAGCCCGCAGGAGCTCAAGGAGAAGATCCTGATCTTCGAGGCGGGGCTCGACGACGTGGCTGTCGAGCTGGTGAAGAACGCCATCACCACGGTGATCCACAAGAGCTTTTCCGGCGCGCTCCACGCGTTCTTCTGCGCGATGGACGGCGAGGAGATGCGCTTTGCGATCTTCGTGCGCGGGCGCACGGAGCCGGTCTACCAGACGACGCAGGCCTCCGTGTACCGGCAGTCGCAGGAGGTGCTTCGCGCGCTCGATTACCGCGACCCGGACGAGTTCATCGTGGTCAACGCGAAGCTCGCCGAGCAGCTCCTCGAAGAGTATAAGTCCATGTGACCACCCAAAAAGAACCGAAAGAAGGACGCCCCTCGGGCGTCCTTTTTTTGCGTCTCCGTCCTTTTCTTGTAAGAAAAGGACGCAAAAGAACATTTACGTCGCGTTTTCGCGCGCTGACGCGCGCTTACCTTTGCCAAAGTAATTTCCTGCGCAACCCGCGCCGCAAGCTGAGTTTTAATCGGGGAACCTTGCCTCCGTTCTTTGCGAGCTTACGTAAAGCAAACGCCGCCGCGCCGCAGGCGCCTTTTCTGAAGAAAAGGTGGACCAAAAGACTTTTACGTCGCGTTTTCGCGCGCTGGCGCGCGCTCACCGTTGCCGAAATAAGTCCCGCGCAGTCCGCGCCATGGGTGCTGTGCGGGGAAGGGGCGTTCTCCCTACTCCCGAGAGCTGTTGCAGAACAAACAAAAGCCGCCTTTTTTACCCCGAAGGCGAAGCCGCCGGTGGAGTGCTGTGCCCGAAACTCCACCCCGCCCCCGGTCGCGCCCGAATGAAGTCTTTCGGGCGCCTTTCTACAGAAAGGCTCGCGGCCAGAGGCCGTTTCGCCGCGAATCGCCGCTGATGCGGCGCAGGGTGCGATGAAAGAAAAAAGCCCGCAGCCCGCGTTGGAGCTGCGCGGAGTTATTCTCGTCCCCGCCCCCGGTCGAGCCCGGATAAAGTCTTTCGCGAGCCTTTCTTCAGAAAGGCTCGACCTAAAGGGGGTCGAGGGGCAGAGCCCCTCACGCGCGGCCAGAGGCCGTTTCGTCGCGAATCGCCGCTGATGCGGCGCAGGGTGCGATGAAAGAGAAAAGCCCGCAGCCCGCGTTGGAGCTGTGCGGAGTTTTTCTCGTCCCCGACCCCGGTCGAGCCCGGATGAAGTCTTTCGCGAGCCTTTCTTCAGAAAGGCTCGACCTTAGGGCCGGACGAGGGTGGCGGCGCGCTCACGGGCGGCCTCGTAATCGGCGGCCTCGATGAGATAGGGCTTCGTGAAGCGTTCGGCGGCGGGGTTTTCCGGTTCGATCGCCCGGGCCATCAGGAGCACGCCGTCCGTTTCGCCGAGCGCGGTGAAGCCCATTTTTTCGTGGAACCGCACGGCTGCGTCGTTCGGCAGGCGGATGTGCGCGGTGACTTTCCGGTAGTTCGCGAGGCGCATCATGTCGAGCATCAGCGCGTAAAGGGAGGTCCCCACGCCGCGCCGCAGGTACGCGGGGGAGACATAGAGCTGGATATCGGCGGTGAACTTGTCGGCGGGGTCCACGCCGCGCTCGGTGAGCAGGCAGAAGCCCGCCGTCGCGGAATCGATCTCTGTCATGATCCACCCGCGGCCGTAGGTCCACCGGTCGATGCGCTGGACGTACTCGGGAAGCGTCGGGGAGGTCTCCTCCGGGGCGACGCCCCCCTGTTCCACATAAGGCGCGTAAATTTTCAGCATCGAGGGGGCGTCCCACTCGTTGACTTTCCGCACGGCGACCCGCATCCAAAACATCCCTTCCGTTTTCGTTTCTTCCTCAGTATACCGCGAAACGTCCCGCGCGTCAAGTCTCGCGGGACGCGCATAACGGCGGGCAGCACCGCATAGGATTTCCCGAAAAGACGAAGGAGGCGACGGGATGCGAAAACTCGGCATCGACATTTCAGAGTTCAACGGCGCGCTGGATCTTTCCGGCATGAAGGGGGAGATCGACTTTCTCCTGCTGCGCGCGGGGTACGGCGGGGACTATCCCGGGCAGGATGACGACCGGTTCCGCGATTTTGTCCGGCAGTGCGGGGAGCTCGGGCTCCCCTGGGGCGCGTACCTCTATTCCTACGCGCTGAACGAGCGCGACGCGCAGGGCGAGGCGAAGCATATGCTCCGCCTGCTCGACGGGCTGTCCCCGGCCTACGGCGTGTGGCTCGACATGGAGGACGGCGACGGCTACAAGGAGCGCAGCGGGATGCCCTCGGACGAGGCGCTCACGGACATCTGCATCGCGTTCTGCGAGGCGATGGAAAAGGCCGGGTACTACGCGGGGATCTATTCCAACCTCCACTGGTGGACGACGAAGCTCGCGTCGCCCCGGCTCGACCGCTTCGACAAGTGGGTGGCGCAGTGGAACGACGTGAACGACTACAAAAAGCCGTACGGGATCTGGCAGTTCAGCGCTTCGGGGCGGATCGCGGGGTACCCGGGGCGGTTCGACATGGACTACGCCTACCGCGACTACCCGAAGCTCACCGGGAACGGCAGACCGGAGCCGCAGCCGGACCCCGGCGAACAGGACGCCGAGACCGGGCTCTACGAGGTGACCGCGCCGGTGCTGAACGTGCGCACGGGTCCGGGCACCGATTACCCGTGGAAGCGCTTCGCGGAGCTCACGCCGAACGCGCGCGAGCAGATCACGGCGCGCGCCGGGTACGACGCGAATGGGTACGTCCGGGGCATGAAGTTCGACGTGTTCGAGACGAAGGGCCGCTGGGGCCGAACGCCCTCCGGCTGGGTCTCTCTGGACTGGGCAAGGAAGCTCTGAGGGCCGCCCGCCGCGTGGGAATGCGGCGGGCTTTCCGCATTTTCCCTCCGGTTCCAAAAATCCTCGGCGAAAATTCACACTGTGGCCATTGAAAGATGTCGAAATCAGGCGTATAATAATATAGTTCGCACGCGAGCGATCGCGCGCGTGCGGCCGGGAATCCGGCAGGGAAAGGAAGGAACCAAATGCGGATCGGATTGGACGTCGGCTCTACGACGCTGAAATGCGTCGTTCTCAATGATCGCGACGAGATCCTGTTCAAAAAATACGAGCGGCATCTTTCACGCATCGTGGAAAAATCGGTCGAGATGCTCCAGGAGGTGGACCGGCTGTTCCCGGGAGCCTCGGTGCGGCTCACCATCTCCGGCTCCGCGGGCATGGGCCTCGCGGAGCGCAGCGGCATTGAATTCGTGCAGGAGGTCTACGCGACGCGCATCGCGGTGAACCGCCTTGTGCCGCACACCGACACGGTCATCGAGCTCGGCGGCGAGGACGCGAAGATCCTGTTCCTCACCGACGGCGCGAACGCTTCGGGGCTCGAGGTGCGGATGAACGGCTCCTGCGCGGGCGGCACCGGCGCGTTCATCGACCAGATGGCGACGCTGCTCGGCATCCAGCCGGACGAGCTCAACGAGCTTGCGAAATCCCGCGAAAAGCTCTACACGATCGCCTCGCGCTGCGGCGTTTTCGCGAAGAGCGACGTGCAGCCGCTGCTTAATCAGGGCGCGAAAAAAAGCGACGTCGCGGCGAGCATCCTCTACGCCGTCGTGAACCAGACCGTCGCCGGGCTCGCGCAGGGCCGCGAGATCGCCGGGCAGGTGGTCTA
>CANQIG010000140.1 GCA_947623765.1 uncultured Clostridia bacterium
GACGTCATCACCGAGTTCGAGTTCATCACGGCGCTCGCGTTCTGGTGGTACGCGAAGGAAAACTGCGATTTCGTGGTGCTCGAGGTCGGCATGGGCGGCCGGTTCGACGCGACGAACGTCATCGACCCGCCCGAGTGCGCCGTGATCGTCTCGATCTCGCTCGACCACACGGCCGTGCTCGGCGACACGCTCGAGGAGATCGCGTTTGAAAAGGCCGGGATCATCAAGCACGGCACGCCGGTCTCGCTCTATCCGCGCCTCGATCCGGCGGCGCGCAGCGTGATCGAACGGCTCGCCGCGGCGCGCGGCGCGCGCTGCGTCACGGCGGACGAGACGCGCGCGAAGGCGCTCCGGGAGACGGTCTACGGGACGGAATTCACCTGGGACGGCCTTCCCCTTCTCCACCGCTACACCGGGGAGCACCAGCTCCTGAACGCCGTGAACGCGCTCACCGCCCTCGAACTGCTGCGCGAAAAGGGGTACGCGATCCCGGACGAAGCGCTGCAGAAGGGTTTCCGCGAGGCGTCCGTTCCGGCGCGTATGGAGATCCTCTCCGACGACCCGCTCGTTCTGCTCGACGGCGGGCATAACCCCGGCTGCGCGAAGGCGCTGCACGAGGTGCTGCAAAAGCACGTCGCGGGAAGGCGGATCACGGCGGTGATCGGCATCATGGCGGACAAGGACAGCGGCAAGTTCCTCGAATACCTCGCGCCGCACTTCGCGAAGATCGTGACGGTGCGCCCGGAGAACCCGCGCGCGCTTTCCGCGGAAGCGCTCGCCGAAACGGCGCGGCGGTTCTGCCCGGACGTGACGGCGGCGCAGAGCATCGGGGAGGCGCTCGCCCTCTCCAAAGTCGAAAAGGGCGAGGCGCTCGTCCTCTGCGGCTCGTTCTACCTCGCGGCTCAGATCCGGGACGCGGCCCGGGAAATGTACAAATAACAGAAGACGCCGACCGAAATCGGCAAAAAATACGGACAGGCTCCTGTATACTGGAAACAGATACAGGGCCTGTCCTTTTTTACGGCCATTTTAAGAAGTTTGGAAGCGATCGAATGAATCTGCATTTGGAACTCAAAAACGGGACGCTGACCGCCGCGCTCTCCGGGGACATCGACCACCACGCCGCCGGGCGGCTGCGTGAGGAGATCGACCGGACTGCGGAAAAGGTGCGCCCGCACACGCTGCGGCTGGATTTTTCCGGGGTGCCCTTTATGGACTCCTCCGGCGTCGGGCTGATCCTCGGGCGCGTCCGGCTGCTCTCCATGTGGCAGGGGAAGGTGACGGTCTGCGGGCTCTCGCCGCAGCTTCGGCGCATGGCGGAGCTCTCCGGCGTCGGCGCGACGGCAAAGCTCGAAGACGAAGAAAGAAAGAAGGTGGAGTTGTGAAAAACGTGGTGAACCGGATGGACCTGCAGTTCCCGTCGCTCTCGGTGAACGAGGGGTTCGCGCGCGGTGCGGTCTCGTCGTTCCTTCTCGGGCTGGACCCGCTCGTCAACGACCTCGCGGACCTCAAGACCGCCGTCAGCGAGGCGGTGACGAACGCCGTCGTCCACGGCTACCGGGACACCGTCGGGACGGTGTACATGAGCGCGAAAATCTTTTCGGACGGCAGCGTCTCCGTGAAGATCCGGGACAAAGGCTGCGGGATCGCGGATGTGGAAAAGGCGATGGAGCCGCTGTTCACGACCGGCGGCGAGGAGCGCGCCGGGCTGGGCTTCGCCGTGATGCAGACCTTCTGCGACCGCGTGAAGGTCGTCTCCGCGCCGGGCAAAGGCACCGCCGTGACGCTCTATAAGCGGCTCTCCCAAAAGCGCGATGGCGAGTGACCCGGTGGACGCCCCGCGCCCGGAGGAGAACGTCGGGCTCGTGCGGGCGCTCGTGCCGCGCTTTCTCGGGCGCGGCGTCGAATACGACGACCTCTTTCAGGCGGGCTGCGAGGGCCTTATCAAGGCGGCGCAGCGGTTCGACCCGTCGCGCGGGTTCCGGTTTTCCACATATGCCGTCCCGGTGATCCTCGGGGAGATGCGTCGGCTCTTTCGCGAGGGCGGGACCGTCAAGGTCTCCCGCGCGGTGAAGGAGCTCTCGATGAAAGCATCGCGCCTTTCAGAGGAGATCGCCGCGAAGACGGGCCGCGCGCCGAGCGTCGCGGAGCTCGCGGACCGGCTCTCCTGCACGCCGGAAAAGTGCGCCGAAGCGCTCGGCGCGGCGGCGCCGCCCGTCTCGCTCTCCGGAGAAGACGGCGAGGCGGACAGCGACCTGCCCACTCCGTCCATGGAGGAGCACATCTCTGACCGCCTCGCGCTTCGGCAGGTCCTCGAGACGCTGCCCGAGAACGACCGCCGGTTGATCGAGTACCGGTATTATGGGAACCGCACGCAGCAGGAGACCGCCGAACGGCTCGGCATGACGCAGGTGCAGGTGAGCCGGAGGGAGAAGAAGGTGCTGCTCTACCTCCGCTCGCTGCTGTTATAAGATCGGGAAACGGGACTCCGGTTCCTCAAAGTCCGGGATGTCCGAGAGGAGCCCGTCCTTTTGCGGCGCTTCGGGAGTTTCTTCCGCCACGGCTTCGTCTTCTGGCTCCTCTGCGGGCAGGTCGCGGGCGAGCAGCGCGAGGATCGCGATGTCCGCGCGCGGCAGGTTCCCCCACGGGCGGCTCTCCCGGAGAACGCCTTCCTTTTGGAATCCGGCGGAGAGAAGCAGATCCTGCTTGGCCTCGTCCTCGGCGCGCGTCATGGCCTCGAGCCGGTTGACGCCGACCTTCTCGACGAGGTACCGCGCGACGGTGCGGAGCGCTGCAGTCGCGAGGCCCGAGGCCGCGGATCCCCTCGTGAAGACGCAGCGCAGACGGGCGCGGTCGAGCTTCGGGTCCAGCCCGTCGATCTGGACCCAGCCGATCATCTTCCCGAGGTCCTCGTGGCCGCAGACGGAGAACAGGACGGCTTTTTTGTCGCGGAAGAGGCGTTCGGCCTCCCGCAGCCTGCGTTCGGCGTCGGCGGCCTGTGCCGCCGCCGGTTCCGGCTCGAACCGGTAGAGCGATTCGTCGCGCATCAGCGCGAAAAGGCCGTCTGTGTCGAAAACGCTCGCGCGGCTGACCGTGACGGTCTTCCCTGCGAGGAACGGGCAGTATTCAAAGAGCATTTCGGTTTTCATGTTCGGTTTCCTTTCCGGTTTCGTCCGCGGTCAAAAGCGGCAGCAGCTCGGGGAAGCTGCGGACCGTCGGGACGTTTTCCACATTCCCGAAGCCGTACGCGCAGAAGACGAAAGGGACGTTTGCCGCGCGCGCGGCTTCCCGGTCCCAGACCGTGTCGCCCACGTAGACCGGGCGCGTAAGGCCGTTCCGCTCTGCCACAAGGCGGATGTTCTCCGATTTCGGCAGACCGGTGCGGCCGATGTATTCGTAATCCGTGAAGTATTTCCCGGCGTCGTGGGCGCGGAAGAACGCCTCGAGGTACCCCGGCTCGCAGTTGCTGACCACAAAGAGCGGGAGCGCCCTGCCGAGCGCTTCGAGCGTTTCCGGCACGCCGGGATAGAGCCGCCCGCCGTGCTCTGCGAGGTATGCGCACTCCGCGCGCATACAGGCATCGAACAGCGCCCGCTGCCGCGCCGGGGCAAGGCCCGGAAAGAGCCGCTCCATGATCTGCTCGGCGGTCATGCCCATGCACGCCTTCGCGTCCTCCATCGTGAGGGCGCGCGGCAGGTCCGGCACATCGGCGAGCGTTTTGAGCCACGAGACGCACACGCCGTCCGAGGAATCCCAGAGCGTGCCGTCCAGATCGAAGATCACGCCGTCATACCGCATGGTTCGCTCCTTTCCCGTCACGCCTGCTGCAGTTCGGCGAGGTCGTACGGCGTCTGCTGATAGACATAGTAGTTGAGCCAGTTCGAGACGAGCAGGTGCGCGTTGCTGCGCCACGTAAAGGGCGGCCGCGCGGAGGGGTCGTCGTTCGGGAAGTAATTGTAGGGCAGGTTCGGATCCAGTCCCTTGCCGACGTCGCGGAAATACTCCTTCGCGAGCGTGTCGCGGTCGTATTCCGCGTGGCCGGTGACGAAAAACTTCCTGCCGCTCTTTTCCGCGATGATGTGGATGCCCGCGAGGTCCGAGACGCCGAGCACGAGCAGCTCCGGGTGCTTCGCGACGTCCTCGGCGCGGATCTCCGTGTAGCGGGAATGCGGCGCGAAGTAGTTGTCGTCGAAGCCGCGCATCAGGGGGTGGTACGGGTTCACGACGCGGTGTTGGTAGATGCCGGAGAGCTTTTCGGGCATCTCATACTTCGGGATGCCGTAGTGGTAATAGAGCCCCGCCTGCGCGCCCCAGCAGATGTAGAGCACGGAGTAGACGTTCGTTTTGCTCCACGCCATCACGCGGCACATCTCGTCCCAGTAGTCGACCTCCTCGAACGGCAGCTTTTCCACCGGCGCACCCGTAACGATCAGGCCGTCGAAGCGCTGGTCCTTCACGTCGTCGAAGGTCTTGTAAAAGGTATTGAGGTGCGACGGGCTCGTGTGGCGGCTGACATGGCTCGCCATGTGCAGCAGCTCGACGTCCACCTGCAAGGGGGAGTTCCCCAGCAGCCGAAGGAGCTGCGTCTCCGTTTCGATCTTCGTGGGCATCAGGTTCAGGATGGCGATCCTGAGCGGCCGGATGTCCTGGACGGCGGCGCGCTCGTGCGTCATGACAAAGATGTTTTCGGATTCCAGCACTTCGATGGCCGGAAGCTCCGCCTGGATTCGGATCGGCATGGTATAGCGCTCCCATTCTGTGCTATAATAAAGAGGACCGCTTGAAAGGACAGCGCCGCGGCCCGGGCGCTCCCCGCGCCGCCCGCCTCAAATCGGGAAGCGGTGGGGGAAACGGGACTGTCCTTCACCGGTTCAATCATAAGCGAAAAGCGTGGCTGCATCCTCAGTCATCGCCCGTCGCTGCAGCTTCGTCGGTGCAGCCAAAGGCGGCACCTCCGTGCTCCCGCACCGCGAGTTGAACTTCCCCGCACGGGCAACCTCTACAGTGCAAACTCATTCACGCGAACGATCGCTCGGCGTCATAGGACCATGTGAGAGCCAACGCCCTCGCGATCAAAACACCGCAAGCGAGGAAGCCCATAGAGGACAGAAACCGTCGCCGCCGTAGCGGCCGAAGGAGGCGCCTCCGTGCTTCCACCCTGCGAGCTGAACTTCCCCGCGCGGGCAACCGCCACGGCGGGAATCCGTTCCCGAAGACGGCTGTCAGACTTCACTCATCCTTGTGCAAACCCGCGCGCGATTCAGCCAAGCAGGGGACGACAGGCGAAAAGATACCGGCCAAGGCCCGTCATTTGCCAGCTATTATACCATATATGCGGGCTAAACGCAAGCAAAAGCCGCCCTCGGATCGCTTGTCTCCGTCATTTTTCCTTAAATCCCCCGTCTTTGGAAGAACGCAATTTGAGAAAAAAGAAAAAACCAAATTTTTTTTGAAAAAGGTGTTGACAAGAGGGATTAGATGCGGTATAATAGTCAAGCGCTCAAGAGAGAAGGCAGAGGCCAAAGGCCGAGAAAA
>CANQIG010000141.1 GCA_947623765.1 uncultured Clostridia bacterium
GGGTACCGGGAGATCAATCTGCGCGGGATGCGGCTCGTCAAAGACGGCGGGTTCCTCGCGACGTGCTCCTGCTCGCACTTCATGACGCCGGAGCTTTTCGCGAAGACGGTCGCGGAGGCCGCGCGCGCCGCGCACGTGCGCCTTAGGCAGGTGGAGTTCCGCACGCAGTCGCCGGACCACCCCATCCTCTGGAACGCCGCGGAGTCGTACTATCTGAAATTCTACATCTTCCAGCTCTCGCGCGGGCTTCTCTGAGGCCCGGCGCGGGGAGCACGGGAGCTTTTTTCATGATCCGTCTCATTGCGTTCGATCTCGACGGCACCGCCCTGAACGGCCCCGCCTCGCTCTCTGCGGGGAACGAAGCGGCCATGCGGGCTGCCGCCGAACGCGGCATCTACATCGTCCCGGCGACGGGGCGCGTCAAAAATTTCATCCCGCCGTGCCTCACCGACCTGCCCTATGTGCGGTATGCGATCACCTCGAACGGCGGCGCGGTCTGGGACATCCGGGAGGACCGGCTGGTCTGCGCGAACCGCATCTCGACCGAGGCGGCGCTCCGCGTGCAGAAGATCCTCGACGCGTACCCCGTCTATGTCGAGCATTACATCGACGGCGGCGCGGTCTCCCGCGAGGGGGACCTCTCGATCGCGGAGTCGTACTTCGGCATCCCGAAGGAAAAGCTGTATTTCCTGACGAAGGATTACACGTTCACGGAGGACTTTTCCGTGCTCCTTCGGGAGACCGGCGCACAGCCGGAGAAGATCAACATCATGTTCCTGCCGCCCGAGATCCAGTCCGAACTGCTCGGGAAGCTGAAGGCGGACCCGGGCGTCTCGCTGACGTATTCCAACGTCGACAACATCGAGATCAACGCGGCAGACTGCGACAAAGGGACCGCGCTCTTGCAGCTCGCAGAGTTCCTCGGCGTCAAGCGGGAGGAGACCATGGCGCTCGGGGACAACGGCAACGACCTCGGGATGCTGCGCGCGGCGGGCTTTGCGGCGGTGGTCGCGAGCGGGATCGAGGCCGCGAAGGCGGAGGCGGACGCAATCGTCGCGCCGTGCCTCGAGGACGGCGTCGCCGAGGCGATCCGTCGGTTCGCGCTCGGCGAAAAAATCTGAAAAAACATCCCCTTTCGCGGTAACCGGAAGGGGATGTTCTCCTACATACAAAGTGAAGGGAGGCCGCAAGCATGGAAGACCAAGAGATCATCGCGCTGTATTTTGCGCGGGAAGAGCGCGCGATCGCGGCGACCGGGGAGAAGTACGGCGCGCCGCTCACGCGCCTTGCCTCGCGGCTGCTGCGCCTGAGGGAGGACGCAGAGGAGTGCGTCAACGACACGTATCTCGGCGCGTGGAACGCGATCCCGCCGACGCGCCCGCAAAAGCTGTTCGTGTTTCTCGCGCGCATCTGCCGCAACCTCGCCTGCGACCGGCTGGACTTTCGGAACGCCAAAAAGCGCAGCGCCGAGGTCGTCGCGCTCACGGACGAGATGGCGGCCTGTCTGCCGGACCCGAACGCCCTCGACGCGCTCGGGGACGAGGCGCTCGGCGCGGTCCTCAATGACTTTCTGGAAAAGCTCCCGAAGGAGAGCCGCCTGATCTTCATGCGCCGGTACTGGTTCCTGGACCCGGTGAAGGACATCGCCGCGCGGTACGGGATGGGCGAGAGCCGCGTCAAGACCTCCCTGTTCCGAACGAGGAAGAAGCTCCTGGAGCGTCTTGCAAAGGAGGAGATCCCGCTTTGAAAAAGGAGAACGGTATGAACGGAGAAAAACTGCTCGTCGCCATGGGTCTCGCGGACGAACGCTTCGTCGCGGAGGCCGAGGAGGAACGCCCCGCGCGCGTCGTCCCGATGCCCGCGCTGCGGTGGGCGGCGGCGCTCGCGGCGTGCTTCACGGTGCTCGTCGTCTGGGCGGTCGCCGTACAGTGCGGCAAGGGCGCGCCGCTCGAGGGCGGCGCATCGATCAATTCCAGCGCCGAGACCGCGCGCGCGAAGACCGGAGGCGCGCTGTGGCTCGAGGGAAAAGAAAACGCGGACGCGGCGGAGGAGGCCGTGACCGGCGGGGAGGAGGAAGGCGAGGCCATGGAGAGCGGCGCGGCGGAGACCGCCGAGGAGCCCGAGCCGATGCCGACCGCAGCCCCGGACAGCGCGTTCGGCGCGACGGGACCGGACGCCGGGGACGGCGGGCTGAACGGTACTCCCGCTGCGGCGCTCCTTCCCGCGCAGGACGTGGAGGGCCTGCGCACGCAGAGCGGCCCGGCGACGGAGCCGTGGAGCGAATATGACGCGGAGACCGCGAAGACCGCCGCGAAGCTCGTGGGCATCATGCTTTCGGGCGAAGCGGTGGAGGAACCGGAGAGCGCGGCCGCGCCGATCACGCTGGAGTTCACGTTTGCGGACGGCACGGTGCGGACGTTCCGGCTCGTCACGGATCAGACCCCCGGCGAAGGCGCGGGAGAGGCGGTCGACATGCGCGCGTTCCTCGAGGACAGCGGCGGGACGTGGCGCGAAGCGGCGTTTGCGGACGCGCTCGAGCTCGAGCTTTTGCTCGGGTACGTTGTGGAATAAGCGGAAAGTTGTTTGCCCGCGTGCCGCCCGAAAAGGGCGGTGCGCGGGCAAAGCGCGTTTCAGGGCGGCAGGGCCGCCCTCGTTTGCCCTACATCAGCTTGCGGGATGCGGGAGAAATTCAGTTTCCAGCAGAGCACCGACTGCTCGGGCCGCGCGGGAGAAAACTTCGGCAAAGGGAAGCGCGCGTCAGCGCGCGCCCCGCGAAGGGGCGGCCTCTGACCGCGCATATTTTGGGTTGGAGCGGGAATAAAAAATGAAGGATTCTCCAAAAACCGGTTGACGTTTTCGGTAGACCGTTGTATAATATAGGCAAATCTCATTTTGGAAACAGGAGGAAATGCGATGTGTACGGCAGCGACGTATAAAACCAAAGATTTTTATTTCGGCAGGACGCTCGATTACGATTTCACCTACGGCGACGAAGTGACCGTGACGCCCCGCCGCTTCCCGTTCCGGTTCCGCTATCGCGAGCCGCTGGAGAGCCACTACGCGATGATCGGCATGGCGCACGTCGCGGACGGCTATCCGCTCTACTACGAGGCGGTCAACGAGAAGGGCCTCGGTGTGGCGGGCCTCAATTTCGTCGGCAACGCGTGCTATTTTGAAGTCACGGAGGGGAAGCTCAACCTCGTGCTGCACGAGCTGATCCCCTTTGTGCTCGGGACCTGCGCCTCGGTGCGGGAGGCCCGCGCGGCGCTCGCGGATCTCAACCTCGTGAACGAGCCGTTTTCCCCGCAGTTCCCAGTCTCCTCGCTGCACTGGATGATCGCGGACCGCGACGAGGTCATCGTCATGGAGTCCACCGCCTCGGGCCTGCACATCTACGACAACCCCGCCGGGGTGCTCACGAACAACCCGACTTTCCCGGAGCAGATGCTGCGCCTCACGGACTATATGCACCTCTCCCCGAAGCAGCCGGAAAACCTCTTCTCGGATCAGCTCCAGTTCAACCCGTACAGCCGGGGCATGGGCGCGCTCGGTCTGCCGGGCGACGTCTCCTCGCCGTCGCGCTTCGTCAAGGTCGCGTTCACGAAGCTGAATTCCCTTTCCGGCGACTCCGAAGCGGAGAGCGTCGGCCAGTTCTTCCACATCCTCGGCTCGGTCGAGCAGCAGCGCGGCGTCTGCGAGGTCGGCGAGGGCAAGTATGAGATCACGGTCTACACGAGCTGCGCGAACTGCGACAAGGGCATCTACTACTACACGACTTACTCGAACCGCCAGATCACCGCGGTCGATATGCACCGCACCGACCTCGACGGCGCGGACCTCTCCCGCTATCCCCTCGTCCTCGAGGAACAGATTGCCTACCAAAACTGACCTACCTACTTTTCTTGAAAGAAAAGTAGGCAAAAGAACTTTTAAGTCGCGGGGCGCACGCTGACGCGCGCTTACCGTGGCCGAAGTGTTCTCCCGCGCAGTCCGCGCGAGAGGCAAAGCCTCTTTCGTCGCGTGGTCGTTCGCTGCGCGAACTTCGCCGGTGGGGACGGGGAGCGTAGTCCCGCGCTGGAAGATGAGCTGGTGAGGGAAGATTGATTCCGAACACGGCGGGCTCATGTAGAGAGAACGGAAGCGGCCATGTTGCCCGCACCGCGCGCGCCGGAAGCGGCACAGAGAGATGAAGAGAAAAAGGCGCCCCGGGGGGAACTCCGGGGCGCCGGTGTTTATCGGGGTTCGGCGAAGGCTTCGCCGAGCGCGCGGAGGTCCGCGCAGAGGGCGGCGGCGTTTTCGTCGGTGGTCGCCCAGCTCGTGCACAGGCGGACGGCGCTGTGGGTCCCGTCCACGCGGGCCCAGTAGGAGTAGACGTACTTCTCCGCGAGGCGTTCGAGCGCCGCGTCCGGGAGGATGGGGAACTGCTGGTTCGTGGGGGATTCCGCGAGCAGGGGGAAGCCCGCCGCCTTGCAGGTCTCGGCGATGGCGAGCGCCTGCGTCACGGCCTTTTTCGCGATCGCGGTGTAGAGCCCGTCGGTGAAGAGCTCGTCGAACTGGATGCCGAGGAGCCGGCCCTTCGCGAGCATCCCGCCGCGCTGCTTGATGTGGTACCGAAAGTCCTCCCCGGCGGCGCGGTTCGCGAAAACGACGGCCTCGCCGAAGAGCGCGCCGACCTTCGTCCCGCCGATGTAGAACACGTCCGTGAGGTCGCAGAGGTCGGCGAGCGTGACGTCGTTTTTCGGGGCGGCGAGCGCGTAGCCGAGGCGCGCGCCGTCCACGAAGAGGAACAGACCGTACTTCTCGCAGACGGCGCGGATGTCCCGCAGCTCCGCGAGGGAATAGAGCCCGCCGTTCTCCGTGGGCTGGGAGAGGTAGACGAGCTTCGGCTGGACGATGTGCTCGAACGCGCCGTCGTTCTTCTGCGCGAGGACGGCCCGCTCGACCGCGCCGGCGGTGATCTTCCCGTCCGGGGAGGCGGGAAGCGGGAGCACCTTGTGCCCGGTCGCCTCGACCGCGCCGGTCTCGTGGACGTTGATGTGGCCCGTCGCGGGGCAGAGCGCGCCCTGGTGCGGGCGCAGCAGCGAGGCGATCACCGTGGCGTTCGCCTGCGTGCCGCCGACGAGGAAGTGGACGTCGACGTCCTCCCGGCCGCAGGCAGCCTTGATCTTTTGACGGGCGGAGGCGCAGATCTCGTCCTCGCCGTAGCCGACGGTCTGCATCAGGTTGGTCTCTTCGAGACGGCGGAGGATGTTCGGGTGGCACCCTTCCGTGTAATCACAGTTAAAATACAGCACAAAAAGCGCTCCTTTCGGTCTCGTTGCTTTCGCGTACTATCATAGCACAGCGGCGCGGATTTGTAAAGCGGGCCGCCTTGACTTTTCCCGGGCCGTCTGTTACAATGAACTTACAGAATATCCCGCGAAACGGAGGCTGACCGTATGAGTTTCACGAC
>CANQIG010000142.1 GCA_947623765.1 uncultured Clostridia bacterium
CTTTTTCTGTCTTGAAATCCACCTTCCCTTCCGTACATTTTTTCATCTTCCCTCTTGACTTCTAATAGTTAGTCTTCTATTTTTGGATATGAAAAAAGCCGACTGCTTTTCACAAAGCAATCGGCTGAATTCCCTGTATATTCTTTTCGTGCTACCCATGCTTCCAAATCGCTGTTTCGACACGAAAATTTAACATTTTCGTGCGCTTAACCGCGCTCAAAAAGCCTGATTTTTTCTTCCGAAAACGACATTAAAAACCCAAAATGAAGTTCAAATCCTCTAAAACGGGTCTTTCCCAAGAAAATTATCTACGAAACGAGCACAAAAAAACGAGACAGAAAAAGCCCCGAAAACCGCATGGTTTCGGGGTTTTTCTGCGCATTATCTAAATTGATTTCACGCCATGGTCGAGGTGAGAGGATTTGAACCTCCGGCTTCTACGTCCCGAACGTAGCGCTCTACCAAGCTGAGCCACACCTCGAAAAATCCAGCCCCGGGTTTCCGAGGCTGTATTTTGGCAGCGGTACCAGGATTTGAACCCAGACATACAGAGTCAGAGTCTGCTGTGCTACCCTTACACAATACCGCTATACTGTTCCTGCCGGACAGCATAACCTATTATAACACGTTTTCGGTGAAAGTCAAGGGTTTTCTCAAAAATTTCTGCCCCGCGCCGTTTCCCGCCCGCCCTCTGCGGAGCCGACGGGCGTCACGGCAAAGGCGCGCGGCCAGCGGCTTTGCAGCGCTTCCAGCGCCTGTTCGGCGTCCTGCGTCGCGGGGAAGATCCCGAACACCGCCGAGCCGCTGCCGGTCATCGCCGCGCCGAGCGCGCCCTCCGCGAGGAGCGCGTCACGCGCGGCCGTGCATTCCGGGATGCGAAGCGCGTCCTCAAAGCGGTTGCCGAGCGCCTGCGCCGCGTCTTCGAGCGAGCGGCGCTCCAGCGCGCGCACCAGCGCGGGCGTATACCTTCTTCCGCCGTCCGGCGCAGCGTCCGCCGCGCGGTACGCCTCCGGCGTGGAGACGCCCGCCTCGGGCTTTAGGATCACGATGCCGCAGTCCGAAAGCGGGGCGAGCGGGACCATCTGCTCGCCGATCCCGCCGCAGCGCTGCGTGCCGTTCAGGATGCAGAACGGCACGTCCGCGCCGACGCGCATCCCGAGATACAGCAGCGCGCCGAGCGGAAGCGGCTCTTCGCCGGCCTCCTCCGTGAGGCGGTTCAGCGCGCGGAGCACCGCCGCCGCGTCCGCGCTGCCGCCGCCGAGCCCCGCCTCGCTCGGAATCCGTTTTTCGATGCGGATGTCCGCGCCAAACGGCAGGCCCGCCGCGTCGAGAAAGAACCGCGCCGCGCGAAAGGCTGTGTTTTTTTCGTCGGTGGGGACGCCCGGCGCATCGCACGCGAGCCGCACCGCGCCGCTCTCATTCAGCGAAACGTCGACCGTGTCAAACAGCGACACCGACTGCATCACGCTGTCGAGCAGGTGGAACCCGTCCTCCCGCCGCCCCACGATGTCGAGCGTCAGATTGATCTTCGCGTATGCCTTGCTCTCCATTTCAGCCTCACAGATTGAACAGCGAAAAACGCCGGATGTCGATGGCCTGCTTCGGGCACATCTCGTGGCAGCAGAAGCAGCGGATGCACTTCGCGTAGTCGATCTGCGCCTTCTTCTCCCGCACCGTGATCGTATGCTCCGGGCAGCTCTCCGCGCATTTGCCGCAGCCGACGCAGTCCTTTTTCCGGATCTTCGGGTAGGGCGTCGTCAGCTTGCGCAGGGCGGGCCGCATGAATTTCGGAAAATGCGCGAGGAAATCCACGTCGCTCGAATGCGCGTGGCGGTAATCCGCGACGGCAAAGTCCGAGACCTTCGCGCCGAGCACCTCGATCTCCCCGGCGGACGCGGCGCAGAGCCCCCGCTCGTGCGCGTTTTTGAGGATCGGAACGGTCATCGGGTCAAAGCGGATGATCTCGGCCCCCGCGAGGTCGCAGTCATACGGGCTCGTCGAGGCGATCAGCACGCCGACGTTCCTCGGTTCGCCGCCCGTCGGGCCGTCGCCCTCCATCCCGACGACGCCGTCGATGATCGAAAAATCGGGCCGGATGTATTCGCAAAGGTCGACGATCATCTCGGCAAAGCTCTCCCGGTCCGGGTAGCGGCAGTGCAGCTCCGGCTTCATCAGCCCGGGGACCGCGCCGAACAGGTTCTTCACCGCGCCGGAATAGTCCATCATGCCGTGGGTCTTGAGCTTCGCGATGTCCACGATCAGGTCGCCGGGCCGCGCGAAGGGCTCGATCACCGTGAGGGTATTGCAGCGCTTTCCCGCCGGGAGAGCGACCTCGCGGTATTTGCACTCCGTATACAGGGAAAAGTCGGTCTGCTCCGCCGCCGCGGCATAGCCGCAGATGCGGAACGACGCCTTCGCCGCCGCCGGGCTGTACGGCCCGCCGCCGCTCTCCGCGACGAGCACCTCGGCCCCGTGCGCCATCAGGCACTTGGCCGCCGCGGAGACGACGTTCGGGTGCGTGACGGCGGCACGCTCCGGCGCGGAGGGCATGATGAGGTTCGGCTTCAAAATGACCCGCGTGCCGGGCGCGATCCGGTCGTAAAACCGGTACGCCGAAAACGCCGCGTCGAGCGCGCGGCAGAGAGATCCTATCTCATACGTCTCCTGTTTTGCGAGAAAAACGCTCACGGCAGTTCCTCCAGAAAGGCGCGGATGCGCTCGAGCGCCTCCACGAGGTGTTTGATCGAATACGCGTAGGAGATGCGCACATGGCCCTCTCCCGAAGCGCCGAACGCGCTCCCCGGCACGACGGCGACGCGCTTGGAATAGATCAGCTTCTCGCAGAATTCCTCGCTCGTCATGCCCGTCTTCCGGATGCTCGGGAAGACATAGAACGCGCCCTCCGGCTCAAAGCAGGTGAGGCCCAGCCGGTTGAGGCCATCCACGAGGAGCCTGCGGCGCATATCGTACTCGCCGCGCATCTCCGCGATGTCCTCGTCGCCGTTTTTCAGCGCCTCGATCGCCGCGTACTGCGAGGTCGTCGGCGCGCTCATGATGGCGTACTGGTGGAGCTTCGTCATCGGCGCGACGATCTCCTTCGGCCCTGTCGCGTACCCCAGCCGCCAGCCGGTCATCGCGTAGGTCTTGGAAAAGCCGTTCACGACGACGGTCCGCTCCTGCATCCCTTCGAGCGACGCGATGGAGACGTGCGGCTCGCGGCCGTAGGTCAGCTCGCTGTAAATTTCATCGGAGAGCACGAAGAGGTCGTGCTGTTGAATGATCCGCGCGAGCGGCTCCATGTGCTCCCGCCGCATGATCGCCCCGGTGGGGTTGTTCGGGTAGGGGAAGATCAAAACCTTCGTCTTCGGCGTGATCGCCGCTTCCAGCTCCTCGGCGGTCAGGCGGAAGCCGTTTTCCGCCTTCGTCGCGACGGGCACCGGCACGCCGCCCGCCATGCGGGTCATCGGGTCGTAGCAGACGAAGCACGGCTCCGGGATGACGACCTCGTCCCCCGGCTCGATCAGGCAGCGCAGCGCCATGTCGATCGCCTCGCTGCCGCCGACCGTGACGAGCACGTCGGTCTCCGGTTCATATGTAAGCCCGTATTTTCGCTCCATAAAGCGGCAGATCTGCCGCCGCAGCTCCATCAGGCCGCGGTTCGGCGTGTACCGCGTGCGGCCCTTTTCGAGCGTCGTGATGCCCGCCTCGCGGACGTGCCACGGCGTGAGGAAATCGGGCTCGCCGATGGAGAGCGAGATCACATCCTCCATCTCGCTCGCGATGTCGAAGAAGCGCCGGATGCCCGAAGGCTTGATCGCCGCCGCCTTCGCGTTCAAAAACCTGCTGTAATCAATCACAAAGGTTGCTCCCTCTCTCGTCGACCTCGTCATCCGCGCCGAAATCGACGCCGCCGTCCTTGTACCGCGTCAAAATAAAGTGCGTCGCCGTCGAGAGCACGCCGTCGAGCGTGGCGAGGCGCTTCGCGACGAACATGGCGATCTCGCTCATGGTCCCGGCCGTCACGGTGACGGCGAGGTCAAAGCCGCCGCTCATCAGCGCGACGGACTCCACCTCCGGGAACGCCGCGACGCGTGCGGCGAGCGCATCGAACCCGGAATCCTTCTGCGGCGTGACGCGCAGTTCGATCAGCGCGCTCGCGCGGTTCACGTCCGTGCGCTCCCAGTTGACGAGCGCGCGGTAGCCCTTGACGACGCCGTCCTTCTCGAACTTCCGGATCGCGGCGGAGACCTCCTCCTCCGTGAGATCCAGCATCGCGGCGAGCTGCGCCGGGGTGAGCTTCGCGTCCTCCTGCAGGAGCAGAAGGAGCTTTTGCAGTTTCTTATCCATGACGTTTTCTCCCTTCCTGAATGTTTCCAAAACGGGTTCACGCGAGCGGCACGCTGTGCGGCTCCCGCCCGATGAACACGGTGTATTCCGTAAAACCGATCTCCCGCAGCAGGTCCATCGCTTCGGGGACGCCCTTCGCGATCCCGTTTGCGCCGTGCGCGTCCGCGCCGAGCGTCACGCGCCTGCCGCCGAGCGCGTAGTAGCGGGAATAGACCTCCCGGTCCGGCAGCACGGGGCCGTCTGTCTTGAGAAGGCGGGAGGTGTTGAATTCCAGCGCCTTGCCGCTTTCGATCAGCGCCGTGAGCACCGCGTCGAGCTCCTTCTGGAAGCGGTCGAACGTCGGGTGCGACCCGGCGGGGTAACCGTACCGCAGCGGATAGGTGATGTGCGCGAGCGTGTCGAACTTGCCCCACGCAATCGTGTCCATAAGGTCCTCAAAGTACCGCGCGAGGGCGGCGTTCTTCTCGTCCTCGGTCTTCAGCGCCTTCGCGAGATGGTAAAAATCCGGCTTCCCGCGCGTCCCGTGGACCGAGCCGATCACGATGTCGTAGCCGCGCCCGGAAAGCGCGTCCTCGGCGGCGTCCGGCGCCTGGATGGGCTGCCCGATCTCGATCCCCTTGAGGAACCGGATCCCGGGGAATTCCGCCTGCAGCGTCTCCATCTCCGTCCAAGCCCGGCGCACCGCGTCGCGGTATTTCCGCCCGCCGAATTCCGGCGCGCCGTCGTACTGGTCGCATTCGCAGTGGTCGGTCAGCGCATAATATTTCAGGCCGAGCGCCTCGGCGCGCCGGCACATCTCCCGCGCGGGGAGCGTGCCGTCGAAGGAGCAGTCGGAATGGCTGTGCAGGTCGCAAAGATTTTTATACAAAGGAAGTCTCCCTTTCCATTCGGTATCTGCTTCATTGTACAGCATTTTTCCGCCGCTGTCCAGCCTTTGGCGGAAATTTACGCGCGCCTTTCCCGGCTTTGTTGAAAAATGTAGGTTTGTCAATGATGTGTTACAAAAAGAGGGAAAGAAGAAAGGACCTGTTTGGGGGAAAGCCAGTTCAGGGGA
>CANQIG010000143.1 GCA_947623765.1 uncultured Clostridia bacterium
TTGTCCGCGTCGTAATAGGCGGTGCAGGAGCCGTAGAGCGAAGCGACATACTGGAACTCCATCCCGGCGCTGTCGAGGACGACGCCGCCCTTGCGCAGGATGTCCGTGTTGCTCGGCAGCCGGTTCCCGACGCGCACGATCGAGTTCTCCGCCGGGGTGATCACGTCTTCCTCGAGCGGGACCTCGCTCTCCTTCACGCCGTCGGCGTACGTCACGCGGTAGAGCACGCGCTTCGTGCCGTCTATCCCTTCGGTAGGCGGTTCCATCTCGCCGTTCAAAAGCTCATCCGTATACTGATATTCCACCGCATACGCGAGCGGTTCGATCGAGACGAACTCCTCCGTGGTGATCCGCACGAGGCGAAGCGATGCGCCGTCCACCACATAGCCGTCCGGGTCGACGGTCTCGCCGCCCGCGATCAGCCGGTCTTCCTCCGCAAACGCGATGCCGAGCGACCCGAGCACGTCCGCCCAGGTGGACGCCGCGCCCGCAAAGGGGACCGTGCGCCCGTCCGCCGTCACTGTGAGCTCCGCGTAGCGGCCCACGCGCACGCGCATCCCGTCTTCGAGGAGCGTCTCCGCCGGGGGCGTCACGCTGTCCTGCGCACCGAGGGCGATCCCGTTCTCGCGCAGGAGATCTCCGACGGTCCCGCCGAGCATCTCGCGCCGCACGCGCACGCCGTCCGCGTCGAGCGTCACGTTGTTCATCCGCGTGATCGAGACGTTGGTGTCGCTCATCAGCGCCGTCCCGAGGGGCGGTTCTACGTGGTCCCGCACGCCGACCGGCCAGCTGTTCGCGGCCAGCACGTCGGAGAGCGCCGCGCCCTGATCCGCGACGAACGTTCCCGTCTCATCGCCGTCCCGGACCGAGACCCGCACCGAACGGTGGACGGTCATCGTCCCGGAGGCCATATCAAATTCATAGGAATCGATATCGGAAAGCGGAGCCATGCCTTCGGTCTCCGCGCGGGCCAGCACGTTCTCTGCGGTGAGGCCCATCATATTGAACGTATACACCGTCCCGCCGTCGATGACGGTCACGTTGACCGCGTTCGCCACCGCCGTGACGACGGACGTCACCGTGATGGCCATGACCAGCGCGCAGACGATGATCCACCTAGCCCGCGCCGTCAGCCGGCGGTACCTGCGGTTCTCCGCAGAGGTCGCCATGCGCTGCTCGGGCTGTCTTAAATGCCGCACCGGAACCCGCTCCTTTCCGATAGGATCTCCCTCCCGCGCCGCTCGACGCCGGGGGAGAGAGGCCATGGAAAAAACTTCCTTTTCGAGGCTTCTGCAGTAAGTATAGCGGCATTTTGTTGTTCAGTCAAGTTTTTGAAAAGTCAAAATTTGTGCGTTTTGCACAAATACGCATAAAAATCAGATTTACATAACCCCGGATTTGACATTTTTGCAGCTTTTTATTTGACCAAAATGAAGCATCCCAAAAAATTTCTCTGTGCATTTTGCAAAAATTTTGCAACCGCCGTCACGCGAATATTTGTTCTGTCTTTCATGAAAATGCATACAGATTCGTATTTTCATGCGAGAGAGCGGCAAAATTCGGGGAATTTCCCGAAAGTATGCGTATATTATTCCGAAAAGGCGAAAACCTGCCATTTTCCGCCATTTTGTAAAGGTAACCTCCTTTACAAAATCGAATTTCCTCGAACGCGCCTACTGTGTCTGGTGTCTTTTCGTTCCACACCGACAAGGTCTATGGTTTTTCGGGCAAAAACGCGGCCTTCGAAAGCCGAAAGCGGGCCTCCATAACCGCCCATAACCTTTCCCGAGCGGCGGTCTTCGGAAATTACGGTAAACCGATGCATACTATGCAGGGATTTGCGGAAAGATACCCGCCGCCGTGCGTTTTCGACCGCGTTCGACTTGGCAAAGCCCAGCGGGACCGGCCCGAGGTCCCCGTCTGCCGCAAAGACTGAAAAGCTCTCAGAACGGGCTGCGCGCCGGAAATACGCCGCAAAACCGCCTACGCCCCATGTGCGCCCGCCGGCCAGAGTCCGCGAAGATATGTGGTGATCTCCCGCGCCGCCGTCTCGTGCGCGAGCGGGCCGGGGTGGAAGCGGCAGCCCCGGTGGGGAAGGTCGTCAGTCAGCGAGAGATACGCGGCGCAGCGGTCGCCGGGCTGGCGCTCAGAAAAAGCCCGCCAAGAGCGCGCAAACCCGCCTACGCCCCGCGCACGCGACCTTACCAAAAGGTACGAAGATACGCGGTGATCTCCCGCGCCGCCGTCTCGTGGGCGAGCGGGCCGGGGTGGAAGCGGCAGCCCCGGTGGGGCAGGTCGTCGGTCAGGGAGAGATACGCGGCGCTGCGGTCGCCGGTCGCGGCACTGGAAAAGCCCGCCAATAGAGCGGCGCAAACCCGGCTATACCTCGCGCACGCGATCTGGCAAGAGGTCGCGAAGGAACGCAGCGCTCTCCCGCGCCGCCGTCTCGTGCGCGAGCGGGCCGGGGTGGAGCCGGCAGCCCCGGTGGGGCAGGTCGTCGGTCAGGGAGAGATACGCCGTATTTCGGTCGCCGGTCTCGCGGCGGAACGCTTCGACCGCGCCGCGCAGGGTATCTGCACAAGCGCGGTCGGATGTCCCGCGTCCGAGCGGCCCGCCATAGCACGCCGGACCGCCTACGCCCCGCGCACGCGGTCCGGCCAAAGTCCGCGAAGGTAAGCCGCGATCTCCCGCGCCGCTGTCTCGTGCGCGAGCGGGCCGGGGTGGAACCGGCAGCCCCGGTGTGGCAGGTCGTCAGTCAGCGAGAGATACGCCGCGTTTCGGTCGCCGGTCTCGCGGCGGAACGCTTCGACCGCGCTGCGGAGCGTCTCTTCGAGCTCGTGTCCGAGCATCCCGTAGACCCAGATCAGCTGTGCATTGGGGCTGCATTGGCGCAGCGTTCGGAGGAACGAAACCGCCGCTTTCCCGAGCCGCGCGAGGTCCTCGGGGTGGAAGGAGCCGTCCGGCAGGGTGCGGTTCCCGAACGTCTCCCCGGTCTCCGGGACGGTGAACGGCGGCTGGCCGAACGCGCCGCAGTCGTTCGTCCCGAGGTTGATGAGGACCGCGTCCGGCTGCCACGCGGAAAAGTCGTTTGCCGCGTTCGCGCCGAGCGCGCGGTTGCGCTCGCCCGTCAGCACGCCGCAGACCTCTTTATAATAAGAAGGGAGCGCGCAGCGCGGGTCGTTGTTCCACCCGCAGCAGACGCCCCACCCGCTCTGCGAGAGGATGCGGAAGTCCGCGCCGAGCGCGAGCGCCGTCCGGTAGGCGTAGTTCTTCTCGATGGAGAAGAACGGGGAGACCCAGTCCGTCTCCTCCCGCGCGCCGATGTCGCCCTCGCCGCTCGTGATGCTGTCCCCGATGAACTCGAGCTTCAGCGCCGGTTCCGGGACCGCGAGGAACGTCCCGTCGGATTCAACCGAGACGATCTGCAGGAGGCTTTCGGGGTCCGCGGGCTGTGCCTGCGTGTCCTTCAAAATGCGGACGCGCTTCGGCACGGCGGGGTCCATCCCGCGGAACACGCAGACGCGCTCCGTCCCCTTCTGCGCCATCCGGCGGGAGAGGATCACGCCGTTCAGCTCGAACGAATACCACGGCTCATAGAGCGACCAGTCCGCGCGCATCTCGACCCAGAGCTCCGACGCGCGGACGATGAGCTCCAGCCCCGCGCCCGTCCACAAGAGCGAAAGCGGAGATCGCTCTCCGCCCGTTCGCCCCAAAACGCGGTGCGGGATCGCGTCGATCCGCACGCGCTTCATTTCTTTTCCTCTTTCCGGTCGAGCTCGGCCATCTCTTTCTTATAGAGATACTTGTCGACGTCTTCTTTGATGTTCTCCGGGATCTTCTTCTCCACCGGGAAGCTCTCCGCATTGACGAGCGCGTCCGAGATCGCGAGCACCGCCGCGACGGTCTTCCCGAGCGCTTCGGCGCTGAGGAAATCCATCGTGTCGAAGCGGTTGTGGATGAACGACGCGCCCGGCGCGCCGCTGCGGATGAAGCTGATCGCCGGGACGCCGCAGTCCGCGAAGGGGATGCAGTCGGAGGAGTAGATGCTCTGCTTCACCGCGACCGGCAGCCCGTGGATCTGATAGAAGTAATCCGCGAAATGCGCGAGGTCCTCGCCGCCCGTGACGAGCAGCGCGTCATGCCCGAGGACCGGCCCGCCCACGTCGACGTTGATCATCAGCGCGTGCTTTTCGAGCGCTTCCCTGTTCGCTTTGACGTACGCCCAGCTGCCCTCGAGTCCGATCTCCTCGCTGCCGTACCAGTTGAACTGCAGCGTGCGCTTCGGGGGATGCTGCATGAAATACCGCGCCGCCTCCATGATGATGACGGAGCCCGCGCCGTTGTCGAAGACGCCCTTCGAGAACTCCACCGAGTCGTAGTGCGCGCCGAAGGAGATGACCTCCTCCGGGAAATCGGTGCCGGGGACCGTCGCCGTGACGTTGTGGCTCGTGCGCTTGACGTTTTCGTTTTTCAGCGTGATCTTCGCCTTGGAAGCGCCCATCTCCACGAGCTCCTTCGCGTCCGCGACGCGCAGCTGCACGGCGGGGAGGTTCCCGTACCGCCGCACCTGCGCGCGGAGCTTCCGCTGGTGCAGGTCGGTCTCGTCGAGCTTGTCGCGCAGCGACCCGTCCATCGTGACGATGCCCGCGACGCCCGCTTCGATCAGCTTGCGGAACAGCGGGATACGCAGCCCGCCGTTGACGAGCACAATCTTGCCCTTCGCGCGCCTGAGGTTCACCGGAAGGCCGTCCTCCACATAGAGGAAATCGGCAGTGAGGCCCTCCTCCGGCGTGTTCTCAGCGCACTGGTAGCCGCGCACGGTATACGATTTCCGGTACGGCTCGAGGACCTCGAAGCTCGCCTCGACCTCCCCGGTCTCGATCTCGAACGGCTCGATGGCGGCGGCGAGCCCGAAGCTCTCGCATTCCGCTTTCAGGATCTCAGCGGCCTTTGCCTCCTCCGGGCTGCCCGCGACGCGCGTGAACCCGATCTTCTGCAGCAGGGCGAACGCCCGCTGTTCGTCATAGTTTTTCATTGCTCTCATCCTTTCCGGTCTAAGCGGACTCTGCGAAGGGTCAAAGCCCTTCGCGGAAAGCTCCGCCGTTTCCAAAGCGGCCCTCTGCCCGCACGGAGCTTCCGCGCGGGCAGAGCGTATCACTTTGTATTACAATGTATGTTATTCGTTTGGGAAGATCAGAAATTCGGCCGCACCTTCGAGAAGTCCACGGTGTTGACGAACCGGATCTCCTCGACGTTCATGCCGGACTGCGCGAAGTAGAGCCTGAGGTAATTCGAGCCGCCGAACATGACGCCGACGTCCTGCTCCACGGTGACGGTCTCGCCGTTCGTGCCGTGGATCATCACCATGCC
>CANQIG010000144.1 GCA_947623765.1 uncultured Clostridia bacterium
GAGCCGCACCGGGGCATCGGCATCCCGCGCGCGGTGATCGAGTTCCTCAAAGCGCTCTGCAAGGTGGAGGGATTGCCGTCGATCTACCTGACGGTGAACAAGCGGAACCTCCACGCGATCGAGGTGTACAGGCACTTCGGGTTCTACCAGATCGACGCGGTGGTGACGGACATCGGCAACGGCTTCGTGATGGACGACTACATCATGCAGCTCGACGTGTGAGCGGGGCTGCGCATGGTACAGAAGGATATGCGGCGGAGCGACTGGAGCCGCATCCTGCGGCGAAGCTGTGCCGCGCGGGATTTCGTGTTCCGGGGAAAGTGCGGGCGCGCTTCGCTGATGCGGCTCTATGCGGTCGCCTCCCGGCTCACGAAGGACTACGACGGCGAGGAGATCGTCATCGTCGGGGAGAATTACGCGTGGCTGCAGATCGCCGTGGAGGGCGAAAACGTCTGGGCGACCGCGATGTACGACCCCGAGGGCCGCTTCGTGCAGGTGTATTTCGACATCACCGACGGGAACCGGTTCACGGACCCGGAGGACCCGGCGTTTTCGGATCTCTACCTCGACGTCGTTTTGACGCCGCGCCAGAAGATCTATGTCCTCGACGAGGACGAGCTTCTTGCGGCGCGGGAGAGCGGCGACATCTCGGACGCGCAGTTCGAGAAGGCGAAGGCGGCCTGCGAGGGGCTCTGCGCGTTTCTGCGGGAAAGCAGCGCGGCGTTGATCGACGCGTTCGGGGAGACGTACCGGTCTCTGCGGGAGGCGCTGCCGGAGGCTTCTCGGGCGGTGGCGCGCGGCATCGGGCCGCAGGCTGAAAATTTTTGAGAACTGCGAAAAAAAGGCTTGCAAAAGCAGCGCGTTCGTGTTATAATAACCCTTGCCGGTAAAAGATCGGCACGGTGTGGGCCCGTAGCTCAGCTGGGAGAGCGCCGCGTTCGCAACGCGGAGGTCAAGGGTTCGAATCCCTCCGGGTCCACCAAAATCGCGGCGAATCCTCGTGATCCGCCGCGTTTTTTGTTTTTCGAGAGAGACGCTTCCGCAGCCTGCACCCAAAAGCCGCGGAGGCTTTTTGCATTTTGCGCGAAGTTCCCGCCCGGCCCGAAACGGCGGGGCGACCGAAAGGAGAAGACCGAACATGGCAAATGTCAGACCGTTTGCCGCGTACAGGCCGAACAAGGGCCTCGCGGCGGAGATCGCAGCGCTGCCCTACGATGTGTACAGCCGGGCTGAAGCGTGCGAGGCCGTGCGCGGCAGGCCGCATTCGTTCCTGCGGATCGACCGCGCGGAGACCTCGTTCGACGACTCCGTCGACGCGTATGACGACCGCGTATACGAGAAGGCGAACGCGCTCTTTCGCGCGTGGATCGACCGGGGCGACTTCATCCGGGAGGAAAAGCCGGTCTATTACATTTACGCGCTGACGGCGGACGGGCGCACGCAGACGGGGCTCGTGCTGTGCGCCTCGATCGACGACTACCTGAACGGCGTGATCCGAAAGCACGAGAACACCCGCGCGGAGAAGGAGCTCGACCGCATCCGCCATGTGGACGCGCTGAGCGCGCAGACCGGTCCGATCTTTCTCGCCTATCGGCGGGAGGAGCGCGTCGCGGAGGTGGGCGCGCGCTGTCAAAAACGCGCGCCGCTCTACGATTTTATGTCGGAGGACGGCGTCCGGCACACGGTGTGGACCGTCGACGGCGGCGCGGACATCGAGAGGATCACCGAGGGGCTTGCCCGCGTGCCGCACCTGTATATCGCGGACGGGCATCACCGGGCGGCGAGCGCCGTGAAGGTCGGCCTGCAGCGCCGGGCGGCGCATCCGGGGTACACGGGCGAGGAGGAGTTCAACTACTTCCTTTCGGTGCTTTTCCCGGAGGACGAGCTGCACATTCTCGACTACAACCGCGTCGTGCGGGACCTGAACGGGCTTGGCGAAGCGGCGTTTTTGGAGCGGCTTTCCGGGAAATTCACGGTCGAACGGCTCGGCGCGGCGGAAAAGCCGCGCGAAAAGGGCGAGATCGGGATGTATCTCTCGGGGAAGTGGTACCGGCTGACGGCGAAGGCCGAGATCCGCAGCGGCGACCCCGTGGAGGGGCTGGACGTCTCCGTGCTGCAAAACGAGGTGCTCGGGCCGATCCTCGGGATCGGGGACCCGAAGACCGACGTGCGGATCGCGTTCGTCGGCGGGATCCGCGGGCTGGCGGAGCTCGAAAGGCGCGCGGCGGAGACGGGCGGCGTCGCGTTCGCGATGTACCCGACGACGGTCGAAGAACTGTTCACGGTGGCCGACGCGGGGCGGCTCATGCCGCCGAAATCCACGTGGTTCGAGCCGAAGCTGCGCAGCGGGCTGTTCATCCACACGTTCGAGCGGTGATTGGATAAGGCGGGCGAAGGCCCGGGGGAGGAAAACGGAGATGACAGTCAGACGTGCAGACGGCGGGGACGCGCGGACGCTTGCAATCCTCGCCGCGAAGATGTGGGAGACGGACGCGGAGACGCTCGAGGCGGAGTTCCGCGGCCTCACCGGCAGCGCGGAAGCGGCGTGCTTCCTCGCGGAGGAGGCGGGCGTTCCGGCGGGCTTTGCCCAGTGCCAGCTCCGGCACGACTACGTGGAGGGGACGGATTCCAGCCCGGTCGGCTACCTGGAGGGCATTTACGTCGCGGAAGCGTTCCGACGGAAGGGCTTTGCCCGCGCGCTCCTCGGCGCGTGCGAATCGTGGGCGCGGGAGAGGGGCTGCACCGAATTCGCAAGCGACTGCGAGCTCGAAAACCGGGACAGCCTGCGGTTCCATCTGCAAATGGGATTTGCGGAGGCGAACCGCGTCATCTGCTTTCGCAAGGATCTCTGACAGAAACCGGAGGACGGAAGATGGACCGCAACGGAAAAGCAAAGCTGCGCTGGGCGGCGTACCGCGCCGTGCAGTGGACCTGGGGACTGCCGCAGACGCTGCTCGGCCTCGTTCTGTATGCGATGCACCGGCGGGAGCGGCGCTTCGGCTTTCACGGGGCGGCGGCGACATCGTGGGACCTGCCGGGAAGCGTCTCGCTCGGGATGTTCGTTTTCGTCAGCGCAGTCCCGCCGTACGCCGCGCGGTACGCGGGGGAGATCGGGCGGGAAGAACTGTTCCGCCGACTGCTCGTGCATGAATACGGGCATACGGTGCAGTCCCTGCTGCTCGGGCCGCTGTACCTGCCCGTGATCGGGCTGCCCTCGCTGCTCTGGTCGCGCGTGCCGGCGTTCTGCCACCGCCGCGCGCGGGCGCGGCGCTCGTACTTTGAATTTTACACCGAGCGCTGGGCGAACCGGCTCGGCGAGCGGGCGACCGGGGAGCGCTCCATCGGGAGGCTGCTTGTCGACTGAACGGGCGGGGCGCGGTTCCGTTTCACGATTGACATTCCGGCGCGTTTCCGGTATACTTTTGGATAGGAGAGCCGTCTTGTCCGGGGTTTTCCGGCGGAGGCGGCCTGTTTCGGAAAGGAGCAGAACGATGATTCAAAGATTTGTGTACGGAAAGATGATCGAGACCGACGCGGTTTTGAAAAAGCCCGAACCGGCAGAGGGCGCGCTGCCGTTTTTCACGCTCGACGAAGCGGCGATGACGCTCCGCTACACCATGGCGGACAGCGACCGCGTGTACGGCCTCGGGGAGAACGTGCGCGGCATCAACAAGCGCGGGTGGATCTACGAGAGCAAGTGCAGCGACGACCCGAACCACACCGAGGACAAGCGCAGCCTGTACGGCGCGCACAATTTCCTCGTGGTGGACGGCGCGGAGCAGTTCGGCATCTTTATCGACTACCCGGGGATCTTGACGGTCGACATCGGCTATACGCGCCGCGACGAGCTCGTGATCTCGGCCTCGGACTGGAACCTCGAGTGCTACGTCATCACCGGAGAGGACGTCAAGGACATCGTAAAGCAGTTCCGCAGGCTCATCGGGCGGAGCTACATCGCGCCGCTCTGGGCGTTCGGGTTCGGGCAGAGCCGCTGGGGCTACCGGAACGCGGAGGACATCCGGCGCGTCGTCCGGGGCTACCGCGACAACGGCATCCCGCTCGACAGCGTGTACATGGACATCGACTACATGGAGCGCTACAAGGACTTCACGCTCGACGGGGAGCGCTTCCCGGATTTCCCCGCGTTCGTGGAGGAGATGAAAAAGGAAAACATCCATCTGGTGCCGATCATCGACGCGGGCGTCAAGAAGGAGGACGGCTATGACGTCTATGAGGAGGGCGTGCAGAAGGGGTATTTCTGCGTCAGGGAGGACGGCACGCCGTTTGTCGGCGCGGTGTGGCCCGGGCTCGCGCTGTTCCCGGACGTGCTGAACAAGGAGGCGCGCGACTGGTTCGGCGACCATTACCGCTTCCTGCTCGAGCAGGGGATCGACGGCTTCTGGAACGACATGAACGAGCCCGCGATCTTCTACACCGAGGAGAGCCTGCAGAAGGCATTTGAGACCATCGAGGCGCAAAAGGGCACGAACCTCGACATCGACTCGTACTTCCATGTGATGGGCAGCGTGTCGATGCTCTCCAACAACCCGGCGTACTACAAGACGTTCTACCACAACATGGACGGCGAGCTCGTCCGCCACGACCGCGTCCATAACCTCTACGGCTATAACATGACGCGGGCGGCGGGCGAGGCGTTTGAGCGGCTCGAGCCCGACAAGCGTATTTTGATGTTCTCCCGCTCATCCTACATCGGGATGCACCGCTACGGCGGCATCTGGCAGGGCGACAACAAGTCGTGGTGGTCGCACCTCCTGATGAATCTGAAGATGATGCCCGCGCTCAATATGTGCGGCTTCCTCTACACCGGCGCAGACCTCGGCGGGTTCGGCGCGAACGCGACGGAGGACCTGTTGCTGCGCTGGCTCGCGCTCGGCGTGTTCACGCCGCTGATGCGCGACCACGCCTCAATGGGCACGCGCGAGCAGGAGGCGTATCAGTTCACCGATCTCGAGGGCTTCCGGCACATCATCGGGCTGCGCTACAAGCTCCTGCCGTACATTTACAGCGAATACATGAAGGCCGTGCTCCGGGACGAGATGATGTTCCGGCCGCTGGCGTTCGATTACCCGAAGGACAGCCGCGCCGTGAACGTGGAGGACCAGATGCTCGTCGGCGACGGCATGATGATCGCGCCGGTCGTGGAGCAGAACGCGGTCGGACGGTTCGTCTATCTGCCGGAGGAGATGAAGCTCGTGCGCTTCAAAAAGGGCGGCGCGGTCGAGGAGGAGATCCTCTCTGCAGGCGACCACTGGATCGACTGCGGGCTGACCGACGTCTGCTTCTTTGTGCGGCCAAACCATCTGATCCCGATGGCAAAGGGCG
>CANQIG010000145.1 GCA_947623765.1 uncultured Clostridia bacterium
GTCTGCCGCGAGCTGAAGCTCCACACGCCCTCGCCCGATATGACCGAGTGGAGCCGCATGGTGGAGAAGATCCGGAGCCGGAAGAAGAACGTCACCATCGCGCTCGTCGGAAAATACGTGAAGCTGCACGACGCGTACCTCTCCGTCGCCGAGGCGCTCAGCCACGCCGGCTATGAGCACGGCGCGAAGGTGGAGATCCGCTGGGTGGATTCGGAACACATCACCGGCGAGAACGTCGCGGAGGCGCTTCGCGGCGCGGACGGCATCCTCGTCCCCGGCGGGTTCGGCAGCCGCGGCATCGAGGGCATGATCGCCGCCGCGCGGTATGCCCGCGAGAACAACGTGCCGTATCTCGGGATCTGCCTCGGGATGCAGATCGCCGTGATCGAATACGCCAGAAACGTCTGCGGGATGGAAGACGCGAATTCCGGCGAGTTCGACGAATACGGCCTGCATAAGGTCATCGATTTCATGCCGGACCAGTCCGCGACCGTCGCGAAGGGCGGCACGCTGCGGCTCGGGAGCTATCCCTGCGAGATCGTTCCCGGCTCGAAAATGGCGGAGTGCTACGGCGTCGCGCACATCGACGAGCGCCACCGCCACCGCTACGAATTCAACAACGACTTCCGCGAGCTTCTGGATGGCGCGGGCCTGCGCGTGAGCGGCACGTCGCCGGACGGGCGGATCGTCGAGACTGTGGAGATCCCGGAGAACGATTTCTTCATCGGGGTGCAGTTCCACCCGGAGTTCAAATCCCGCCCGAATAAGGCGCACCCGCTGTTCCTCGGGCTTGTCGGGGCGTCGCTTCGGCAGCGCGAATCGAAAGGAGAATGACCGTGTTTTTGAACCCGCATTTTGCCGAATTGCAGGAGAATTACCTGTTCGCGACGATCGCGAATAAGGTCAACGCATATACCGCCGCGCACCCGGAAAACAAGATCATCCGGATGGGGATCGGCGACGTGACGCAGCCGCTCGTTCCCGCCGTCATCGAGGCGATGCACAGGGCCGTCGACGAGATGGCGAAGAAGGAGACGTTCCACGGCTACGCGCCGGACCACGGCTATCCGTTCCTCCGGGAGGCAATCCGCGGCTATTACGCGCAGCACGGCGTGGAGATCTCGGCCGCCGAGATCTTCGTCGGCGACGGCGCGAAGAGCGACGTGGGCAACATCGTGGACCTGTTCTCCGACGAGAACACGGTGCTGATCCCCGACCCAGTCTATCCCGTCTATGTGGATACAAACGTCATGGCGGGGAGGAAGATCGTCTATCTCGACGCGACGGAGGAGAACGGATTCCTCGCGATGCCGGACGAAAACGTCCATGCGGACATCATCTACCTCTGCTCGCCGAACAACCCGACGGGCGCGGTGTATAGCCGGGAACAGCTGAAAGCGTGGGTGGATCACGCCCGCGCGAACGACGCGGTGATCCTCTACGATACGGCGTACGAGGCGTTTATCTCCGATGAGGACCTCCCGCACAGCATCTTTGAGATCCCCGGCGCGAAACAGTGCGCGATCGAATTCTGTTCGTTCTCGAAGACGGCAGGGTTCACCGGCGTGCGCTGCGGCTACACGGTGATCTGCGACGAGCTCGTGAGCGGCGGCGTGCAGGTCAACCGGCTCTGGGCGCGGCGGCAGTCCACAAAATTCAACGGCGTAAATTACATCACGCAGCGCGGCGCGGAGGCCGTCTTCACCGAGGAGGGCCTCAGGCAGGTGCGGGGCGTCATCGCGCTATACCGGAAAAACGCGGAGGTCATGGTGAACGCGTTCCGGGAGATCGGCGTGTGGTTCACGGGGGGCGAACATTCGCCGTACATTTGGCACAAGGTGCCGGACGGCATGACCTCGTGGGAATTTTTCGACGAGCTGCTCCAAAAGGAGGAGGTCGTCGGAACCCCGGGCAGCGGGTTCGGCAGGAACGGTGAGGGCTATTTCCGGCTGACCGCGTTTGGCACGCTGGAAAACACGACGGAAGCCATGGAACGCGTCAAAGCGTTTTTCAAAGCGAAATAAAGCAAAGGAAGCGGCGCCGCGCGTCCCGGGAAGGGAGCGAGCGGCGCGCTTCGTGCCATTTTCAGAGCAGGGTTTGGAGAATATGGAAGAACAGACATTGAGAGCGCTTCCCGTCGGCAAGACGGCGACGGTGAGTGCGGTAGGCGGAGAGGGTGCGCTCCGGCAGCATTTTCTCGACATGGGGCTGATCCCCGGCGCGGATGTGACCGTCGTGAAGTACGCGCCGATGGGTGACCCGATGGAGGTGCGGCTCCACGGATACGAGCTGACACTGCGTCTCGCGGACGCGGAAAACATCGCCGTGGAGCGCGTGCGCGAGCCGGAGGCGGACGCTGTGGTCGCGCAGCAGAGGAAGCGGATGCACCATCCGGGCCTCGGCGAGGGCGGCAAATACCATGTGAAAACAGGCAACCCGGCGCTTCCCGCAAGCGAAGTGCTGACGTTTGCGCTCGCGGGCAACCAGAACAGCGGCAAGACGACGCTTTTCAACCAGTTGACGGGTTCCAATCAGCACGTCGGCAACTTCCCGGGCGTGACCGTCGACCGGAAGGACGGTGTGATTCGCGGACAGCAGAATACGCTGGTGACGGACCTGCCCGGGATCTATTCGCTCTCCCCGTATTCCAGCGAGGAGATCGTCACCCGCCGGTTCATCGTGAACGAACACCCCCGCGGGATCATCAACATCGTGGACGCGACGAACATCGAGCGCAACCTGTATCTGACGATGCAGCTTATGGAGCTCGACATCCCGATGGTGCTGGCGCTCAACATGATGGACGAAATGCGCGACAACGGCGGCTCCGTGCGTGTCAACGAGATGGAGGCCATGCTGGGGATCCCGGTCGTGCCGATCTCCGCCGCGAAGAACGAGGGCATCGAGGAACTCATCAGCCACGCGGTCCACGTCGCGAAGTACCAGGAGAGCCCCGGTCGCATGGATTTCTGCGACGCGAACGACCACGGCGGCGCGGTCCACCGCTGTCTGCACGGCATCATGAGCCTGATCGAGGACCACGCCGAGGAGGCGGGGATCCCGCTGCGGTTTGCCGCGAGCAAGGTCGCGGAGGGCGACGAGCTGATCCTCGAGCGGCTGCAGCTCGACCAGAATGAGATCGAAACGCTGGAACACATCATCCGGCAGATGGAGATCGAGCGCGGGCTGGACCGCGCCGCAGCCATCGCGGATATGCGGTTCCGCTTCATCGAGCGGGTCTGTTCCGCCTCGGTCGTCAAACCGAAGGAGAGCCGGGAGCACCTGCGCAGCGAGAAGATCGACCGCATCCTCACGGGAAAATATACGGCGATCCCGGCGTTTATCGCCATCATGGGTCTGGTTTTCTTCCTGACGTTCAACGTCATCGGCGCGTTTCTGTCCGATCTCTTGGAGCGTGGGATCGACGCGCTGACCGCTGTTACGGACAGCGCGCTGACCGCCGCAAACGTCAATCCCGTGCTGCACGGGCTCATCATCGACGCGGTCTTCAACGGCGTCGGGAGCGTTTTGAGCTTCCTCCCGGTGATCGTGACGCTGTTCTTCTTCCTTTCGCTTTTGGAGGACAGCGGCTATATGGCGCGCGTGGCGTTCGTGATGGATAAGCTCCTCAGGCGCATCGGCCTCTCCGGCCGGAGCATCGTCCCGATGCTGGTGGGCTTCGGGTGTACGGTGCCGGGCGTCATGGCGAGCCGGACGCTGCCCTCCGAGCGCGACCGCAAGATGACGATCCTGCTCACGCCGTTTATGAGCTGTTCGGCGAAGCTGCCGATCTACGGCTTTTTCGCGGCGGCGTTTTTCCCGGATCACGCCGCGCTCGTGATGATCGGGTTGTATTTGTTCGGAATTCTCATGGGCGTTTTGACGGCGTTTCTGCTGCGCGGCACGGTGTTCCGTGGCGAAGCTGTCCCGTTCGTGATGGAGCTTCCGAACTACCGGATGCCCGGCATGAAGAATGTCGCGCAGCTCCTCTGGGAGAAGGCCAAGGACTTTTTGCAGCGCGCGTTTACGGTGATCTTCCTCGCGACGCTTGTCATTTGGTTCCTGCAGACGTTCGATCTCTCCCTCAATATCGTCACCGATTCCGAAACTTCGATCCTTGCGCAGTTCGCGGGGCTGCTCGCGCCACTTTTCCTGCCGCTCGGGTTCGGCGACTGGCGCATCTCGACGGCGCTGCTCACGGGCTTCATGGCGAAGGAGAGCGTCGTCTCCACGCTGACGATCCTGTTCGGCAGCACCGCGTCGCTGACCGGCATCCTCTCGCCGCTCTCCGCCGTGAGCCTCTTGGTGTTCTGCCTGCTCTATACGCCGTGTGTGGCGGCGATCGCTTCCGTGCGGCGGGAGCTCGGCGGCGGCTGGGCGCTCGGCGTCGTGGTCGGGCAGTGCGTGATCGCGTGGCTTGCGGCGGGCGCGGTGTTCCTCGTCGGTTCCCTGCTCGGATTCGCGTGAGGCGAAAAACGCAGCAAAACGGTCCATCTGTAAAGGTGGGCCGCTTTTCATTAAAAACATAGTGCATTTTGGGAAAATCTGTGCTATACTGAAAAAAAGACGGGACCCTTGCGGAACCGACGCGTTTCGCCCGCATTCTCTTGAGAACAGGGAGAGGTGGTACGCTGTGAAAAAACTGATCCTGATCGCCTCGCCGCCCGCGTGCGGCAAGACGCGGCTCGCGAAGCGCCTCGCGGCGGCGTTGGATCATGTGGTCTATCTCGATAAGGATACGCTGATCCCGCTCTCGAAGCAGATCTTCGCGGCGGCGGGGGAACCGTATGACCGGAGTTCCGCGTTTTTTGAAGCGTACGTCCGCGACCGCGAATACGAGGTGATCCTGAACCTTGCGTTCGACGCGCTCCGGTTTGCCGATACGGTGCTGGTGAACGCGCCGTTCTCGCGGGAGATCCGTGACCCGGCATACATCGCGGCGCTGCGGGAAAAGCTTGGGACGTACGGCGCGAAGCTCTGCGCGATCTGGATCGTGACGGACGTGGAGGTCTGCAAGGCGCGCATGATGAAGCGCAGGAGCGACCGCGACACCTGGAAGATGGAGCACTGGGACGAATATGTGAAGCGCCTGGATTTCAGCGTGCCGGAGGCGCTCCGGCTGGAGGGGCAGGCAGACAGCCTGCTGCTCTACTACAACTCGAACGACGAACTCGCGGACGCGTCCTTCGCGCGCATCCTGCCGATCTTAAATCAAAACTGAATGAATGCAGAAAAAAGCCGCTCCCGGTCGTGAACTGAACCAGTAAAAACGGACAGTAGACAAAAAGCCCCCTATGTAGGAAAATAACTACATAGGGGGTAAGG
>CANQIG010000146.1 GCA_947623765.1 uncultured Clostridia bacterium
GGCGATCTGGTCGCCCACCTCGCCGAGGTCCTTGGTCCGCACGCTCGCGAGGGCCGTATCCGAGAAATTCGCGATTTTTTTCTGCGCGCCCGCGCCGTACTGCATCACCTGCGCCGAGGACGTGATGTCGATCTTCTCCACGAAATCGTCCACGACCTTCTGCTCCTCGGGGGAGAGCGTCACCTCCGGGACGGCGGGTTCCGCGGGCTTCTTTTCTTCGGCGGGCGCTTCGGTCTCCATGCCGTCGAGCGTCAGGGTGGGGATGGAGGGGGTGCTCTCCTCCGGCTCCAGCGTCAGTTTCAGATCCGTCATTGCGAATGAACCTCCTTTAAGTTTCTCCTTTTTATGTCGTTTTCAAACCGTTGTGCGGTCAGTTTCCTTCGTCGTCCGCGTTCGGGTCGAACGTCAGCGTCGGGATGCCCGGGGCCGACGGCGCGCTCTGCTGCGCCGCGCCGCCCGCGCTCGTTGTCTCCGGCGCGGCGGCCCCGGCGAGGCCCTCCTGCTGCAGGATGGATTCCATCACGCTGATGTCCGCCGCGATGTCCATGGCGTCGCTGGAAAAGAGCGCGTCGAGCTGCTTTTCAAACGCGGACGCGATCGTCTCCATGATGCCCTCGATCTCGAACATCGTGCGCTGGATGTTCTCCCCCTTCACGCGCTGGCGGCTGAGCTTTTCGTAGCTCTCGAGCAGCTTCAGCGTCGTCGGGAGATAGTAGTTCATGAAGCGCCGGATCTGCGGCGCCTGGTCGGGGTGCTCCGTGATGTAGGCGAAGATGTCCGCCGACGCGTTTTCCATCCGCGTGATCCGTTCGCTCATGACCGTGTCGGGGATGCGGTCGTTCTCCTCCCGGAGCTTTTTGAGATACACGTACCCCTCCTCGATGATCTTGTCCACCTCGGGGTTCCCGGTGGAGGCGCGCTTCGGCGCTTCGGCCGTCTTCGGCTGCTCCGGCGCTTTGGGCGGCTCCTTTTTCTCCTCCTCGACGGGCACGACGACCTTCTTGCCCTTGAACAGCGCGTACTTCCCGAGCAGGAACCCGCCGAGGGCGACCGCCGCGAACGCCGCGAAATGTGTCCAGCGGAAGAGCGGCAGGTTCAGCGCGTAGATCACGCAGAGGACCCCGACGAACCAATAGGGGAGGTTCGTCGGCTTGCGCTTCACCACGGTCTTCGGCTGCGGGGGTTTCGGGAGCTGCTGCGCGGTCGTCTGCGGCTTTTTCACCACAGGGCGCGGCGGGACGTTCGCCCGCGGCGGCGGCACGGGCCGCACATAGCGCGGGGCCTGCGCCGCGCCGGTGGGCGGCGCATAGCGGTAGCCTGTATTCTGTTGTCCGTTTGTCCGGTTCTGCACGGTTTGATTCACCTGCCGGGGCGGCGCGTTCTGCGCGGCCGTCCATGTTTTTTGTTCCGCCCGCTGCGCGGCTGCCCGGAGTTTCTGCTCCGCTTTTTGGGCGGCGCGGTTCACGGCTCCTTCGACCCGCCGCACGGCGTTTTGCGCGCTTTGCACGGCCTGCTCGGAGAGGATGCCCGCGTCCGCGAGCCCTTCCGTCACCGCGTCGACGATCTCCTCCACGACGGGGACTTCGCCGGTGTTCCCGTTCCCGCCGTTTCGCGTCTGTTTCTCCGTTTTCGACACCGCCCTCCCGCGCTGCATAAATCTCTTTCTCCAAAATATTATACGTTCTTTTCCCGTGCCGCGTCAAGGCGCGCGGGGAAAAGTTCCCACTTCGTTCACATCCGGCTCAGGGAAGGTCCGGGCGGCTGACGGCGGTCGCGAGCTCCTTCGTGTCGATCTCCCGCTCGGAGCCGTCCGCGCTCCGCACGAAGTAGTGGACGCGCTCCTCGCCGTGGACGCCGAGCGCGTTGTACTTTACGTCGAGCGCGAGCGTCGGCAGCGCGCCGAACAGCGCGACGGATTCTTCGGGCCGGTATTCGAGATCGAGGAGGCGCTGCGGCGAGGGATCGCCCTCGTCGTTCGAGAGCGGGACGGTGACCGCCGCAAAGAGCAGCGCGGCGGCGAGCAGCAGCGTGCCGGGGATGTCCATCCAGCGGCGGCCGGTGAAGCGCTCCGCCTGCCCGGCGCGGTGCAGCAGCAAACTCCTCTGCAGCGTGAACTGAAAGACGGGCGGCGGCAGCATCAAAAGGAGGAACACCCAGTTCTGCCGCAGCGCGGAGAACCACATCTCCGGCGGGGCGTCGTTCGCCGAAAAGGGGGAGAGGAACGCGCCGCGGGAGACGAAATGCACGAGGTCCGCCGCGACGAACACCCAGCACGCCATGAGAAAAACGCTTTGCAGGATGAACCCCACGGGCCGGACCGGGATCACCCGCGAGAGGAACAGCGCGACGCCGCCCGCCGCGAGCGCAAACAAAATTTTGTAGAGCGTCACAGGCATACGCAGATACAGGGAGAGCACAAGCTCCATGTAGACGGTGAAGCAGAACGGGAAGAGCAGCGTCACCCACGAGCTGCGTTCCCGGCGTACGCGGCGCCGTTCCATCCAGATCCCTCCAGTTCGATCCGCGAAAGCAAACAAAAATACAAAAACAGTATACTACATTTTCTCGGATTTTTCAATGCGTCTCCACGATTTTCCGTGTCAATCTCTGCCGCCGCGTTTAATTCGCGGAACGGGTGGCATAGTAAAAGCCGTGCAGGGCATACCCTGCGGCCATTTGGCCGGAACTTATGTGGAAAGGATGACCAGAATATGATGAAAAAAACGGCGGCGCTCCTGCTCGCGCTGCTCCTCCCGCTGACCTTCGCGGCCTGCGGGCGGCAGACGGGGAGCGGCGCATCTTCCACGGTGTCCCCCGGCTCCCTGCCCTCGGGCGGGACGGAGGATTCCCGTGTTCCCGAACGGGACGGCAGAGAGGACGGCAGCGCGGCGGGTACGGTGAACACGTATGAGAACGCCGAAGACGGCGACCTGATGACCGGGCTCACGTCCTTTCGGGATACGCTCAGCGACCTTTACGGCGACCTCTACTACCCCGACACCGAGATGACCGAGGAGCAGATCGCGCGGGACGTCGGGCTGGACAGCTCCCTCTATGAGGAGGTCTACGCGGAGAACACCGCGCAGAAAGCGCACCCGGATACGTTCATCGCCGTGCGCGTGAAGGACGGCAAGGCGGACGAGGTCCGCGCGAAGCTCGAGAGCTACAAGCAGAAGCTCCTTCGGGACAACGATTTTGCCGCGAACGCGGACAAGGTCAACGCCGCGCAGGTCTTTGAGGCAGGGGACTATGTGTTCTTCGTGCTCGCCGGAGACGTGGAGGAGACCGAGGACGCGAAGGACATGGGCAAGGCGTTCGGCGACGTGGTGCGCCGGGGCGTGGACGCGATCCGGAGCGCCGTCTCGAACGCCTGAGTTTTCCCCGATTTGCGCAAAATATCCCTTGAAAAAGGAGGGACCGTGTGGTATGATGGTATCGAACCGAAATGCCGCGCGGCTCTTTTTTTGTGCGGATTTCAAAAAGGGGGAGGGACCCGATGGATCGGATCGGGAAACTGTTTTCGGGCGTTCGCGCCGCGATCTTCGACGCGGACGGCACGCTGGTCGACTCGATGCCGATGTGGCACGGGATCGACGTCGTTTACGCCGAGCGGAAGGGCCTTCTGCTGACGCCCGAAATGTCGCGCGACCTCTATACGCTGACCCTTCCGGCGTGCGCGCGGTATATCCGGGAGAAATGCGGCGTGCAGGAGAGCGAGGACGAGATCGTCCGGGAGATCGTCGAGCTCGCCGCCGAGGGCTACGCGAACGACGTGCCCGAGATCCCGGGGGCGGAGGCGCTGCTCTCTGCGCTTTCGGCGCGCGGGATGCCCTGCGCCGTCGCGACGGCGTCGGATCTCGCGTCGCTTATGCCCGCGCTCGAACGGCTCGGCCTGATGCGGCGCCTCGCGTTCGCGGAGAGCTGCGACAGGATCGGGGCGGGCAAGGACCGGCCGGACCTCTATCTCCACTGCGCCGAGCGGCTCGGCGTGCGGCCGGAGGAGTGTGCCGTCTTCGAGGACGCGCGCTATGCGATGGAAACCGCAAAGGCCGCCGGCTTTCGGACGGTCGCGGTGCTGTTTGGGGAGTGCGACCCCGCGGAGCGCGCGGCGATGACCGCGCTCGCGGATCTCGCGGTGGAGGACCTGACGGGCCTCGCGCGGGCGGTATCGGAAATGAAAGGGAAAGCATATGTTCAGAAAGTTTAAGGACAATTTCATCGGCGACCGGCACTTTTACCGGAATCTGCTGTTTCTCGTGCTGCCGATGATCGTGCAGCAGGGCATCACGAGCTTTGTGAGCCTGCTCGACAACGTGATGGTGGGGCGGCTCGGCACGGAGAGCATGAGCGGCGTCGCCATCGTCAACCAGCTCCTGTTCATCTTCAACCTCGCGATCTTCGGCGGGCTCTCCGGCGCGTCGATCTTCGGCGCGCAGTTCTTCGGGAAGGGCGACAACGAGGGCGTGCGGTACGCGTTCCGCTTCAAGATGATCTTCTCGACGGCGATGAGTTTCCTCGCGATCGTCGTGATGCTGCTCTTCGGCGAGCCGCTGGTCGAGCTCTTCCTCACGGACGACGGCGGCGGAGACCTCGCGCTCACGCTCAGCGAGGCGAAGGACTACCTGCTCGTGATGCTGATCGGGCTCATCCCGTTCGGCGTTTCGCAGAGCTATTCGAGCACGCTGCGCGAGACCGGCGAGACCGTCGCGCCGATGACCGCGAGCGTGATCGCGATCCTCACGAACCTCGTCCTCAACTACATCCTGATCTTCGGCAGCTTCGGCGCGCCGCGGCTCGGTGTCGTCGGCGCGGCCATCGCGACGGTGATCTCGCGCTACGTGGAGGCGGCCTATCTCGCGTTCCAGACGCACCGTTTCCCGCTCAAATACGTCTTTATACAGGGCGCGTACAGGAGCCTTTATATCCCGGGCGACATCGTGCGCCGCATCTTCATCACCGGCGCGCCGCTCATGGCGAACGAGCTCTTCTGGAGCGTCGGCACGACGATGATCAACCAGAGCTATTCCACCCGGGGCCTCACGGTCGTCGCGGCGACGAACATCGCCGGAACGGCGTGGAACCTGTTCTCCATCATCATGTTCACGATGGGCAACGCCGTCTCCATCCTCATCGGGCAGCAGCTCGGCGCGGGGGAGATCGAGGAGGCGAAGCGCACCGACCGCCGTCTGCTGTTCTTCACGGCGGTCCTGCACGTCTTCATCGGCGCGATCCTCGCGGCGTCCGCGCCGTTCATCCCGCTGATCTACAACACCGAGCCCGCCGTCCGCGAGCTGACGACGAAGCTC
>CANQIG010000147.1 GCA_947623765.1 uncultured Clostridia bacterium
GGGCTCGGGCGTGGGCTCCGGTGTCGGTTCCGGAGTGGGCTCAGGAGTAGGCTCGGGCGTGGGTTCCGGTGTCGGCTCCGGGGTGGGCTCCACGACGACTGGGAGCACGGTCAGGGTACCGGGGACATACTCCACAACGTAGTTGCCCTGTTCCCCCGCGCCGGAGGCGGTGATCGCATGGTCACCCGCGTCCGCGCCGTCGGTGCTCAGCGTATATTCGATCTTGTCGTCTCCCACGAGGCCCTCCACCGTGGCGGTGAGCTCCGGCATCGGGTCGCCCTCGTGGATCGTCTTGTCGTCCGCGGTAACGGTGACGGTTTTCGGCGTGACGGTCAGATTCCCGTAACCGTTTCCCGTATAGTAATTGTTCCTGTTCACGCCGTTCCAATTGACCGTGAACCTGTTGCCTTTTTCCGTCGTACCGGCATCGGTCCGTTCGCCGGTAAAGGTAACCGTCACCTTTTCGGCATCGGCCGCGATCAGGCCGCCCTGACCAAGATTGGGAACTACGGAGTGAAAATCGTTGAACTCATTGTAATCATACTCGGTGGAGATCACGCCAGCTTCTTCCAGTTCGGCGATGCTCATGCCGCTGTTGGCAAAGTCATTCAGCGGCTCGCCGTCGTAGACCTTTTCAAGGGAAGTGCTGCGGAAAACCACAGGCCGACGGTAGATTGCGATGCCGCCGATGTCCTCCAAGATCTGATAATTTTCAACAATACCGGCATTGTAGGAAGCGGCAACCACAACGCCATTGCCGTCCTCGATCCACCAATCGCAGGTGTTGTTGAAACCCGCGTCGCCGGTGGAGATGCCGTTAATGATTGTTACATCGGTCTGCGAGTGGAAGCTGTCCGGGTCGAAATGGAACGTGTCGTTATAGGCGAGCGTGTCAAAATAGCCCACGCCCTCATATTCGCCGCCAACGAGTTTTGCGTCACGCGCTTCCGCCGGTTCGCCGTCGTAGATCTTTGCAAGGCTCGGCGTCTGGATGCGGATGGGCCTCCGGTAGACATTGTAATGTGTTTCCGCCGTCACGGTCGGGAGGTTGTTGTTCGGGTCGCTCCAAGTCGCTCTCACCACATACTCGCCAAAATCCGGGCTATACTGCTCGTACGGGTCCCACGAGCTTACCTCGATCAAGCGGCTTCCGCTCCACATCGGTCCGTCGACCCACTCTCCATCAACGAGGTGGGTGCTGGACTCGGAGTATCCGTACTCGATTGTCGGCGCGCCGTACTCTTCAGCCGCCGGGCCTTCGATGCTGTACTCCGGGTTCTTCTCGTCGCCGTAGTACCAGTTCTCCTGAGAGATCGTGGCGGTGAAGGCGTCGGCGGCGGGCGCGTCGTCCGCGGGTTCCTCGGTGGCCTCGGGCTCCGGGGTCGTCTCGGTCGCTTCGTCGGTCGGTTCCTCGGCGGCCTCGGGCTCCGGGGTCGTCTCGGTCGCTTCGTCGGTCGGCTCCTCGGCAGCCTCGGGCTCCGCGGTCTTCGTCCACTTCACCAGCAGGACTTCGTCCGCCGTGGGCTGCATCCGCAGGACCGTCCGGCCCATGCTGTCCACATATGACTCCACGGGCTCGGCGCATTCCACTTCATAGGTATATCCGTCCAGCATCGGCAGGATGTACTCGAGCGAATTGCCTGCCTCCACCGTCTCGGACTCCGTGTTGGTCAGCGCTTCGTCCACGTACGTCTGCACCGTCACCTGCCAGGAGATCTGCCCCTCAAAGTCGGGGCCATCCTGTAAAGCGGTATAGCTTGTCGGCTCCTGCAAAGGCTCCGCGCTTGCCCCCGGTTCCTCCGTCGGGACCGCGGTCGATTCGGCAGTCGGTTCCGCAGTCGGCTCGGCGGTCGGCTCCGTCGTCGGTTCCGCCGTCTCCTCGGGCGCGGACGCCTCCATCGGGGCAGGCTCCGCCGCGGGGTCTTGGGTCTCCAGGCCCAATTCCTCGCTAGGCACCCCCCCCACATCGGGGATCGGCTCCGCGGACACGCTCGGCTCCGGCTGGGTCTCGTCGCCGAGACTCGCCGCGCTCGCGACCGTGTCCACCATGCCGCCGAACATCAGCAGGAACGCCAACAGCACGGCAAGCATTCGGTTCATCTTTTTCATCGTGACTGCCTCCTTCTAAAGGCTCTTTACTTACATGGAAGAGCGCTGCGCCCGGGACCCTCCCGAGGACACCCTTCCTTTTATACTGTGGTTCCATTATAGCACGCGTACAGTCAATAAAACCGTCAATAAACGGAAAAACTTTTCGGGTTTTTCAAATCCTTTCGGTCCCTGATGCCTCGGGTCCCGCAGGGCTGTCCTTCCCGATATCCCTGTCCACATGATATGCTGCGCGCGGGATATATTCCATTCGCTATTCTACTATTATAGCGCAAAACCATTTTTTTGCAACCTGTTTTTTGAAAAAATCATGTTTTCGGATCATTCGGCCTCAAGAGAGCTTTAAAGCCGGTTTTTCAGCTCCAAAAGGACGCGCTTCTTTCATTTTTCCGTTGAATTCCGCGGGACGAAGAAGTTCGTTCGACGGTGCTCTCCCCCTCGGCGTTGACTTTCCGTTCTTCGTGTGATAGAATGAAAATGCAATCAATTTATTCGTTTTGGGAGGAGCCAGTATGGAGGTCTTGCGTGTTCACAAGCCGAGCTTTACGGTCATCGGGATCGAGGGCAGCACGAACGACGGCGACGGGTTCATCGAAAAGCTGTGGGACGAGGCGAACGCCCGCTTTCCGGAGATCGAGCCGCTCTGCAAGCGCTGCGGCGACGGGAGCTTTGCGGGGTTCTGGGGCGCGATGACGGATTTTTCCCGCAGCTTCCGGCCGTGGGAGGACTTCTCGAAAGGTCTGTACCTCGCGGGCGCGGAGTGCGTGGATGGCGCAGAGCCGCCCGCGGGCTGGACCAAATGGGTCGTGCCGTCCTTCGAGTATCTTCAGTTCGACCGGGAGGCGTTCACCTTCCCGGAAGCTCTCGACTATGTAAAAGAAAACGGGTTTTCCGTCGCGGGCGCAGTTCACGATTTTACGGACCCGCGCACGGGAAAGGGCTACATCTTCGTCCCCATTCAAAGCGCGGAGTGAGCGCGCCGCGTTCCCGGTGAAGTTTGAAGGCAAAAAATTGGCGGCCAAGCGAGGGCTTTGGCCGCTGTTTTTGCGTCTGAAAAACGGTGGGGCGCTGCCGACCGGGGCTGTTTTATGCGCCGGTCGGCGCGGGGTACTCGCGCTCGAGGCGCTTCACGGTATGCAGGTACACCGGCAGGAGGAACACGTCCGCACAGAGCCACGCGGCGGGGTTCGCGAAGCACGCGCCGTTGAAGCCCATCGCGCGCACGAGGACGAACGCGACGAACGCCCGCCCGATCAGCTCCATAAGCCCGGCGAGCATCGCGACGCGGCTATACCCGAGCCCCTGCACCGCGTTCCGGTAGATGAGGACGATCGCGAGCAGGAACGCCGAGGCCACGACCACATTGAGGAAATGCGTCACGAGGTCGAGGATCTCGGTCTCGCTGCTGTCGATGAAGAGCTGCGCGATGTACCGCCCGACGAGCGCCTGCACTGCGAACGCAGCGATGCTGTACACGAAGGCGATCTGCGTGATTCGCCGCACGCCGACGCGCACGCGGTCGATCCGCCGCGCGCCGAGATTCTGCCCGCAGTAGGTGGCCATCGTCACGCCGACGGCCTCGAACGGCGTCGTGAAGATGAACTGTACCTTCGCGCCCGCGCCGATGGCCGCGACGGCCCCGGAGCCGAGCGAATTGACCGCCGCCTGCAGGATCGTCGAACCGACCGCCGTGATGGAGAACTGCAGGCCCATCGGGACGCCGATGGAGAGCAGCTGCCGCGCCGTCTTCCCCGAGGGCGACCACTCTCTGCCGCGGATGTGGAGGATCTCGAACTGCAGGGCGACCATCGCGATGCAGAGCAGCCCGGAGACGAGCTGCGCGAGCACCGTCGCGATCGCCGCCCCGGCGATGCCCATCGAGAAGGTGACGACAAAGAGCAGGTCGAGGGCGATGTTGAGCAGCGTGCTGCAAAGCAGCATATAGAGCGGCGTGCGCCCGTCGCCGACGGCGCGCAGCACGCTCGAGAGCAGATTGTAGAGGACCGTCGCGGGGATGCCGAAGAAGATGAGCCGGATATAGGTCAGCGAATACGGGAAGATGTTCTCCGGCGTGCCCATCAGGCGGAGGATCTGCGGGGAGAGCAGCCCCGTCACGAGCGCCATCACGACCGAGATCCCCCCGGCGATATAGATGCCGTTCGCGAAAAAGCGCCGCATGGAGACGTGATCGCCCGCGCCGAACGACTGCGAGACCGGGATCGCAAAGCCCGAGCACAGCCCGAGCGCGAAGCCGAGGATCAGAAAGTTCAGCGAGCCCGTCGCGCTGACGCCCGAAAACGCGTCCACGCCGAGAAACCGCGAGACGATGATGCTGTCCGCCATGCTATAGAGCTGCTGGAGCAGGTTCCCGAGCAGGACGGGAACAAAAAAGCGCAATATTCGTTTGATCGGGTTCCCCACCGTCATATCCGTTACCATGGATCGTCATCCTCCATTCCGAGGGCCGGGGCTTTCCGCCGACCCGCATAAGTATAGCGCGTTTCGCGGCAAACTGCAAGCGGTTTATTTGCTAGTCATTTCGCGCCGCGCGAAGGGGAAATTCGTTGACATCCCGGCGCGGTTCTGTTATACTTTTTTGTAAATAGAACGTTCTATCTTTGATCTGCATTTGGAAAGGGGAAGCGACAATGGACGAAACCACCAAATTGGTACACGAGGCCGCGCAGGAGAAGGCGGGCCCTGCGGACCTGATCCCCATGGGCGAGCCGGTCTGGAACCTGGACGACGTGGACGGGAAATCCTACATGATGGATCACCGGATGAGCGGGTGCTTTGCGCTGCTGAGCACGAAGCCGCTCGCGGAGGACGCGGGCGGCACGTACTGGGTGAACGGCGTGTGCGCGGGCGCGCCGGTGATCGGCGCGTCCTCCTTCATGGGGCAGATGATCGGGCTGTTTTTGCGCAGCAGGCTCACCGAATACGACACGGATTATGAGATCCGGCTCGAGGGCGTCAAGGCGAAGGACGGCAGCGTGCTCGCGCCGTATGCGTTCACGATGCACACGCTGCCGAAAGTGGAGCCCGGCGAAGTCTGGCCGGAGCACGACGCGCTCGTGCTCGCCGCCGCGCGGGAGGGCGCGGTGCTGCTCAAAAACGAGGGCGTGCTC
>CANQIG010000148.1 GCA_947623765.1 uncultured Clostridia bacterium
ATCAAGGACATCCGTACAAAGGCGCTGCGTTCCACGAACCCGTGCAACGTCGTTCGCGCGACGCTGGCCGGTCTTTCGCAGCTCCGCACGGCTGAGGAGGTCGCGGCGGTGCGCGGCAAGGCCGTGCAAGAGATCCTGTAAGGAGGGTTCCGAAATGGCAGACGTTACGATCACGCTCAAAAAGAGTCTCATCGGCTGCAAGAAGCCCCAGATCCTGACGGCGTATTCGCTGGGCCTCCGGAAGGTCGGCGACGTCACGAAGCAGCCCGATAACGCCCAGACTGCGGGCAAGATCCACAAGATCGACCATCTCGTAGAGGTCACCAAAGGTTAAGGAGGTGTGCGAAAATGAAGCTCAATGAACTCAGGGCGGTCCCCGGCGCCCAGCACGACGCGAAGCGCATCGGGCGCGGCCACGGTTCCGGCAACGGCAAGACCGCGGGCAAGGGCCACAAGGGCCAGAAGGCCCGCGCGGGCCACGGCTTCCGTCCCGGCTTTGAAGGCGGCCAGATGCCTTTGCAGCGCCGTCTTCCGAAGCGCGGATTCAACAACATCTTCAGGAAAGAGGTGTACGCTGTCAACGTCAGCGCCCTCAACGCCTTTGAGGACGAAGCGGTGGTGAACCGTGAAGTTCTCGAGAATGCCGGTCTTGTTCCCTCCGGCTGCGACGCGGTGAAGTTCCTCGCCGGCGGTACGCTCACGAAGAAGGTCACCGTCCAGGCGGACGCTTTCTCCGCTGCCGCAAAGGAGAAGATCGAAGCCGCCGGCGGGAAGGCCGAGGTGATCTGAGTTGTTTAACACACTGAAAAACGCTTGGAAGATCCCGGACCTCCGCAAAAAACTCCTCTTCACGGTGCTCATCATCATCGTGTTCCGGTTCGGCTCCGTCATCCCGGTGCCGTTCCTCGACGCGAGCGCACTCTCGACCCTGATGCAGAACGCGGACGGGACGGCGCTCGGCTACGTCAATATGCTGACCGGCGGCGCGTTCTCCTACGCTTCGCTCTTCGCGATGGGCATCACCCCGTATATCAACGCCTCCATCATTATGCAGCTGCTCACCGTGGCGATCCCGCCGCTCGAGCGCATGGCGAAGGAGGGCGAGACGGGCCGGCAGAAGATCGCCGCCATCACCCGCTACGTGACGGTCGGCATCGGTCTGCTGCAGGGCACCGCGTACTACTTCTATCTGCTCGGCAACCACGTCACGCTCTATAGCGAGGGCTTCTCCGCGGTCTTTGCGGCGATCATCATCATCATCGCGTTCTCTGCGGGCACCGCGCTCATCATGTGGATGGGCGAGCAGATCAACACCAAGGGTGTCGGCAACGGCATCTCCATCATCCTGTTCGCGGGCATCATCGCGCGTATGCCGGTGACGTTCGGGCAGGTCTGGAACTACTTTGCGGCGGCGCTGGAGTCGCCGGAGAGCTACGGCCGTTACTTCATCTTTGCGCCGCTCTTCATCGTCCTGTTCCTCGCGGTCATCTGGGTCATCATCTTCATGAACGACTCGGAGCGCCGCATCCCGGTGCAGTACGCGAAGCGCGTCGTCGGCCGCAAGATGTACGGCGGCCAGTCCACCCATCTGCCGATCAAGGTGACGATGAGCGGCGTCATGCCGATCATCTTCGCCTCGTCGATCCTTTCGATCCCGAGCACGATCCGGATGTTTGTACCGAACCCGACAGGCTTCTGGCTTGGCTTCTTTGAAGCCTTCTCGACCTCCGGGTGGCTGTACAGCGTCCTGTACCTGCTGCTGATCGTCGTCTTCGCGTACTTCTACATGACGATTCAGTATAACCCGCTCGAGATCGCCAACAACCTCCGCCAGAACAACGGCGCGATCCCGGGCATCCGTCCGGGCAAGCCCACGGCGGACTTTATCAGCAAGATCCTTTCCAAGGTGACCCTCATCGGCGCCATCTTCCTCGCAGTGGTCGCGATCCTGCCGATCATCTACGGCAACCTCACCGGCATGGTGGGCCTCACCATGGGCGGCACGTCCGTCATCATCATGGTGGGCGTCGCGCTCGAGACCGTGAAGCAGATCGAGTCCCAGATGATGATGCGCCACTACAAGGGCTTCCTGGACTAAGGGAATGTGCGTCCCCCGCTTTTCCGAAGACCGGACAGCGTTCCGGCGGGCTTTCGCCCGTCGGGACCGTGGATACAGAAAGGAGCAAAGTCATGAAGCTGATTTTTTTGGGGGCGCCCGGCGCAGGCAAGGGCACCCAGGCAGAAGTAGTTTGCAAAGAGCTGAATATTCCCGCGATTTCCACGGGCAATATTCTGCGCGAAGCGCTGAAGAGCGGCACGGAAATGGGGCTCAAGGCGAAGACGTATATGGAGGCCGGCAAGCTGGTGCCCGATGACGTCGTCATCGGCATCATCAAGGACCGCCTCGCCGAGGACGACTGCAAAAACGGCTTCGTGCTCGACGGCTTCCCGAGGACCATTCCGCAGGCCGAGGCGCTGGACGCCTCCGGCATCGTGATCGACCGGGTCATCGACATCGAGGTCCCGGACGAGAAGATCGTCGCGAGAATGTCCGGCCGCCGTGTCTGCGAGCAGTGCGGCGCGTCCTACCATATGCTGTATAAGCATCCGAAGGTCGAGGGCGTGTGCGACAGCTGCGGCGGCACCCTCGTTCAGCGCAAGGATGACCATCCGGATACCGTTCTGGACCGGCTCCGCGTCTACCACGAGCAGACCGAGCCGCTCAAGGCGTATTATGAGAAGCAGGGCAAGCTCAAGATCGTCGAAGGGCAGGAGGAGATCGCGGATACCACCGCCCTCACCCTGAAGGCGGTCGCGGAATGATCTCCCTGAAGACGAACCGCGAACTGCGCTATATGCGCGACGCGGGGCGGATCTCGCAGGAGGCGCTGCTCGCCGCAGGCGAAGCCGTGCGGCCGGGCATCTCCACGCTGGAGCTGGACGCCATCGCCCGCAAAACCATCGAGAAAGCCGGGGCCACCCCCAGCTTTCTCGGGTACGGCGGGTTTCCGGCAAGCGCCTGCATTTCCGTCAACCATGTGGTCATCCACGGCATACCGAGCGCAAAGCAGATCCTGAAAGAGGGCGACATCGTCTCCATCGACGTCGGCGCCTTCTACGGCGGGTTCCACGGCGACAACGCATGGACGTTCCCCGTCGGCAGGATCTCCGAGGAGGCCCAAAAGCTCCTCGACACCACGCGCGAGAGCCTGTTCCTCGGCATCGAGCAGGCGCGCGTGGGGAACCGCGTTGGGGACATCGGCGCGGCGGTGCAGCGGTATGCGGAAGCGCACGGCTACTCGGTGGTACGCGATTTCGTCGGCCACGGCGTAGGCGTGCAGATGCACGAGGACCCAAGCGTCCCAAATTACGGCACGCCCGGAAGGGGCGTGCGGCTCACAGCGGGCATGGTCATCGCGATCGAACCCATGGTGAACATGGGGACGTCTGCGGTGCGGCAGCTCGGCGACGGCTGGACGGTCGTCACCGAGGACAAAAAGCTCTCCGCCCACTTTGAGCACACCGTCGCCATCACGCCCGACGGGCCCGTGATCCTCACGGCGCTCGGCCAGGGGGGCAAGTAGAGTTATGGAGCTCATACGCGGGCTGATCGTGATCCCCCGCGCGGGCCGGGACAAGGGACAGCCGCAGGCGGTCGTCGCGGTCGAGGACGGGTTCGTTCTCACGGCGGACGGCGCACGGCGGCCGCTCGCCCGGCCGAAACGGCGTAGCGTGAAGCACATCGCGCGGACGAACGCGCTCCTCTCCGAAGAGGAGCTGCGCGGAGACCGGCTGCTGCGGCGCGCGCTCGCGCGGTTTGGGAGCGGGGAGACCTCCCCGAGGATACAGCCGAAATAAGCCCGGAATTTGGGGCGTTCGCCCCGCCGTTTAGGAGTATGTTATGTCCAAACAAGACGTAATCGAGGTAGAGGGGGTCGTCCGCGAGGCGCTGCCGAACGCGACGTTCAAGGTGGAGATCCCCGGCAAGCACATGATCCTCGCCCACATTTCCGGCAAGCTGCGCATGAATTTCATCCGCATTTTGCCCGGCGACAAGGTCACTGTGGAAATGAGCCCGTACGATCTGACCAAGGGCCGGATCACGTGGCGCACCAAGTGAGACAAAACGAAGACCTTTTAAGGAGGGCACACAAATGAAAGTCAGACCTTCTGTAAAGAAGATGTGTGAGAAGTGCAAGATCATCAAGCGCAAGGGCAAGGTCATGGTCATCTGTGACAACCCGAAGCACAAGCAGCGCCAGGGCTAAACGCCGGCACAAGTTTTCAGCCGTCCTACGCTGCGAAGGAACGCGGCGGGCCTTCCGGACGGAAGGCGCCGGGACGGCGAAGAAAGGAAAGTGAATCAACAACATGGCACGTATTTCCGGTATTGACTTACCCAGAGATAAGCGGATCGAGATCGCGCTCACGTATATTTTCGGCATTGGCCGCAAGACCGCGTCGGACATCTGCGCCGCCACCGGCGTGGACCCTGACATCCGCGTGAGAGACCTTTCCGAGGACGACGCGTCGAAGCTCAGAGAGTACATCGACCACAACATCCACGTGGAAGGCGACCTGCGCCGCGAGATCGCGTTCGACATCAAGCGCCTCATCGAGATCGGCTGCTACCGCGGCGTCCGTCACCGCAAGGGCCTGCCCGTGAGAGGACAGCGCTCCAAGACCAACGCCAGAACGCGCAAGGGCCCGAGAAAGGCCGCCATCAAGAAGAAGAAGTAATCGGGAGGGAAATTTCATGGCTACGAAAGGCGGAAAGAAAGGCACCACCGCTGTACGCCCGCGCCGCCGCGAGCGTAAAAACATTGAGCGCGGAGCCGCGCATATCCAGTCTACCTTCAACAATACGATCGTAACGATCACCGATACCCAGGGCAACGCGATCTCCTGGGCCAGCGCCGGAGAGCTCGGCTTCCGCGGGTCCAGAAAGTCCACGCCGTTCGCGGCGCAGACCGCCGCGGAGACGGCCGCGAAGGCCGCCATGGAGCACGGCATGAAGAGCGTCGAGGTCTACGTCAAGGGCCCGGGCGCCGGGCGCGAGGCCGCGATCCGCGCGCTGCAGGCCGCCGGTCTGGACGTCAGCATGATCAAGGACGTGACGCCGATCCCCCACAACGGCTGCCGTCCCCCGAAGAGAAGACGCGTATAATTTTAGGAGGTCAACGAAA